>CAZVVS010000792.1:0-1501 GCA_964630585.1 uncultured Gordonia sp. | reverse complement strand
GGTCAAAGTGGCCGTCAGGTCACGCCAGATGATGACGTGTCCTGCCACCTGTGATTTGCGATCTCTCACCGCTTGGGCACGCAGGGCGAAGGTCAGTCCGGCAAAGCGCAATTCGGTTTCCACATCCGATGTGGGCAAGATGGTCAGATCGGCCCCATCGGCCGCTTGTGAGAAGGCTTCCAGGCGTTGGCCCACCAGGCGATCCAGATCCACTTGGGGCAGCACCGCTTTGATCTTGTCTTGATGCTCCTTGAGCATCACCGCCAGACTTTTTGTGACAAACAAGATGACACCCTCTTCATCTGTGATCAGGGCATCGGTCTGAGTGGCGTCAAGGGCTGTGCGCAAACGCAAGGTATCGGTCGCCCAATGAGACATTTCATCTTGCTGCTCATCTTGGGCCAGCTTCAAGTCGTCATGCGCCTTGGCCAACTGTTGCTGGCGTTCCTGGACATGACTTAGCTGACGCAACAAACGCGAGGCTTCATCACCGCGATCAATCGCGAAAGGCATGGGCCCCGCTGCTTCGGCCATGTTTTGCGCCAAAGTCAGCACGTCTTTCATCGGGCGAGCCGCTGAGCGTCCCACCAACCAAGTCCAAGCCCCCGCCGCCAAGCCGGTTGCAGCCAGACACGCGAGCACGATCTGAGGGTGCGCCAACTCCAGTTTGACTGAACCCGTCAAAACCAAGCCCGCTGCCGTCACAGCCGATAGCCCCAACACACCGCCAAATTGGGCTGCGAATTTGGTGCCAACAGAGATTTGACGAAGCAGTGGAGTCATGACGAGCCTTTCGTTCGGGCGCAGTGTCCGAAATACAGCCCAAATCGTGGCATCGACGGGTCACTTGGAAGGCCCGAAATAGACCGCCTTGCCGACCGCTATTTACAAATGAGTCGTGACAAATTGACGTGAACTGGTTAACGCTGTACAACAGGGCTCTGATCCCCTCCCGGAGGTATCGCCATGCAAACCAGTTTCCATACCCTGCGTGATTTGTTTTGTCAGTTGGGCCTGCCTGACACGCGAGCAGACATCTCACGCTTCATTGCGATACATCGGCCACTACCTCAGCACATGTCACTGGCTGAAGCCCCATTTTGGCGCCCGCAGCAAGCTCAGTTCCTGCGCGAAGAGGTGGCTGACGATGCCGATTGGGCCGAGATCGTGGACACGTTGGATGCCAGCTTGCGCCACCCTGGGCCAGTCATCACGCCCATGCAAACGCACTTTTGGCCGAGCTGAGCCAGCCCCGCCATCTGGGCCGCCCTATCAGCCCCCCAGGGTTTGGCGTACGGTGACCCAGGCATTAAGCTGGTTCAGACGGTTTTGTGCCAGATTGTTTTCTGCCTGGCGGCGGCTTTCCTGCGCATCCAACCAGGTTTTCAGGGGCACCGCCCCGGCGCGGTATCGCACCTCCGACAAGCGTTCAGCCTCTTTGGCTGCTGTGTAGGCCTGCTGCAGCCTTTGCCCCTGCTCCTCAAACTGCTGCCTTGCTGAC
>CAZVVS010000791.1:0-1504 GCA_964630585.1 uncultured Gordonia sp. | reverse complement strand
ACTCTCGTTGGCCTACCTCATGTTCAAGCTGGTGCTGTCCACTCAAACGCTGCACAGCCACGGAACCCTCGTGTCGGTGGACACGGCTACCCACACGCTACTCGTTCGCATGCCACCCTCGGGCCGGCACGTCGCGTACCAGTGGGACGCGAGCACAAGGTTCCTCGCGCACGAGACCCCGGTCCGTCCCGATGGACTGCGGGTAGGCGGCTCCCTCGGGCTCGTGTACCGACAAGGCGGCCCGCCGCACGTGTTGACGAAGGTGCTTCTCATCGGAGGGCCGGCCAAACCCTGAGAGTTTCCCGTAGGCAACAAGCTGAGTACTTCCGGGCTAGTGAGTCATCTGACTATTTCCGGGTGGGGCCCGTCTAAGTTGAGATCCGGCTCCTTGGCTGAAAAACGGAATCGGTGTATGGACCGCCGCATGGAACTCTTCCGAAAAATACTCCCGTGGCTCTGTGCCGCCGTCATGGTCCTCTCGGGGGCCGTCGGCAGGGGGGCGGTGCTGTGCGTGGCCGCCGACGGGGGGACGCGGTTGGAACTGGCCGACAACACCGGCCGTTGCGTGGACGGTGTCTCGGAGCACACAGCAACTGACCCGCACCAACCGCTACAGCTCGCGAGCGTTCACGGGGACTGCGGGGGATGCCAAGACGTCACGATCGCAAGCAGCTCGATCCGACTTGCTTCCGGCGGTGCCGAATCACTTCTGACGCTACCGCCCCTCGTGTTCGTCGCTGTCGTTCCCCGACATGACCTCTCAGTCGAGTTCCTCTCCCGAGTCGAGAGGCCCCGTGAAGTCCGTCCCGCGTCGCTCTCGTCGGACATCTACGCCCTTCGAAAAACCGTAACGCTCCTCATCTGATCGTCCGCTTCATCTCGTTCGTCACGACACGCGACGTGCGTGCCGTGTCGCCCCGCGCCCGCTCGTACCGGCGCGGATCGTACCCGTAACCAGTTGAATCGAAGTGGACCATGAAGACACGACTCTTCCTTCTCGGACTCCTAATACCAGCACACGCGGCCCTCGGGGTTGCAAACGCCATTTCGTCCTCGGACTCCCTACCGGGCGGGCAGGATCCGGCTACGGACACGGCTCACGACGACACACCGCACGAGGAGCCGGCCCCGCCGCCGGACGTCTCGGGCGACGTCACCCTGCGGGACGTGCTCGCGGCGACCCTGCGGGGGAGTCCGCGGCTCAAGGCCTACTCGTGGGAAGTGCGGTCGAGCGATGCCAAGGTGCTCCAAGCCGGCCTCCGGCCGAACCCGGAGTTGTCGATTAACCCGGAGAACTTCGTCGGCTCCGGGGCGTTCGGGAACCAGGTCCAGTACCAGAACACGTTGCAACTGAGTCAGCTCATCGAACTCGGTGACAAGCGACAGCTCCGGCGCGAGGCCGCGTCGGCGACACTCGACCGGACGCAAATCGAATACGACTCGACGCGGGTCGACGTACTCGGTTCGGCGACGGTGGACTTTATCGACGTGGTGGCCGCACAGG
>CAZVVS010000790.1:0-1508 GCA_964630585.1 uncultured Gordonia sp. | reverse complement strand
CAACTGGCGCAGGTCATGCCCTGGATGGACAAGGTCGCCGTCTCGACCGGCACGTCGTAGCCGGCATCGCGCACGGCAGACGCCAACAGGATCGGCGTGACTAACTCAGGATCGTAAACCACCGTCGCCTTCTCGGTAGCGAAGTTGACGGTGGCGTTCAGCACTCCGTGCACGCGCTTCAAGTTGCGTTCCACGGTGCGCACGCAGGAGGCACAGGTCATGCCCGTGATGGGCAATGCCACTTGTTTCACATCAGTCATGACTCAACCTCTATGTTCCTGTTGATCGTGGTTCATCATGCTCCGCATCATCACCAAGTGGCTTAGCGGGCAGATAAGAGCCAGTCCAACGAGGGCAGCCCTCGGGACCGGCACGCCGAAGCCTAGAATCGCCACTAGGGCAGCCACTGGGATTAGACAACAGACCGCCATGATGATCCAGTGGTTGCGGAGCAGATTACGTATCTTGGACATTCAACACCTCATCCGACAACGTGCCAACCCGGCGACCAGGCATAGGTCACAGCCTGGGCCTCTTGGAAAACCATCTTGCGGTCGCAAGCAACTATTCCTATTGTAGCAAAGGCGAAGGCAACGCGGTAGCGCATTTGGGCTTACGTTAAGCCAAGCCATTCGACCCCCTCCTGTGTTCTGTGATTAGGGCGATTCGGCGGGTGTCCAACTAGGCGATTCGGCGGGTGTCACCTTCCGCCTTCTGCCTTATACTCATTAATCTGAAGGAGTGTGTTCAAGATGGAGCCTATAATAGATCAAGATCACGCTGATGCTCCTCCGCCTCAGAAGACAACTGAGGCCGTTTTGCAGAAAAAAGCGACCTGGCGAGGGCTGATCCTACTGCTGGCGGCAACGGGTATAGCCTGGGTCGTTCTCAGTCGAGTCCCGGTTGGGCCGACAGAGGCTCGTAGCGAGCCGCCTGCTGCACCGCAGGCCGGTTTCGTCGCTCCTGATTTCACGCTGGATACCATGGATGGCGGAACGATCACGCTCTCCGACCTGCGCGGGCAAGCGGTGTTGGTCAATTTTTGGGCCACTTGGTGCCCACCCTGCCGGGCCGAGATGCCGGCTATCCAACGCGTTTATGAGCGCTTTCGCAACCAGGGTTTCACCGTACTCGCAGTGGATCTGCAGGAGAGCGACCGCCAGGTGGCGGCCTTCAGCAGTTCCCTCGGCCTGACCTTTCCCATTTTGATGGACCGGGACGGTAGTGTCTTCAATGGCTACCGGGTCAAGGCGTTACCTTCAACCTTCTTCGTGGATCGCCAGGGCCAGATCCGCGACGTGGCCGTGGGTGGTCCCATGACTGAAGCCTTCATCGAGAGCCAGGTCATGGAACTGTTGGCGAAGGAGACCGGCCAGCCATGATGCCCAACCTCAACTTCGGTGGTTTCACGGTACAGACCTATGGGTTGCTACTCATCATTGCCGTATTGGCCGGACTTTCGCTGTCAGCCCGCGAGGCTCGACGCCTGGAACTAGACGACAACCAGG
>CAZVVS010000789.1:0-1510 GCA_964630585.1 uncultured Gordonia sp. | reverse complement strand
ATCGGTCCACCTCCAGCAACGACGCCCGGCCCGACACGCACGCCGTCGACGCCGAGGCCGACCTCGACGGCAACACCAAGCGCCACCGCGACCGCTACGGCAACCGCTACCGCCACGGCTACGGCGACCGCGACCAACACTGCGATACCGACGGCAACACCGACACCCACGGCATCCGCGACAAGCACGCCGACCGCCACGACCGCGCCGACCGGCACGCCCACTGCGACCCCTTCGGACACCGCCACGACCGCGCCGACCGCAACGCTCACACCGAGTCCCACGGCGACGGGCGGCGCGACCGCGACCCCGACGGTCTCGGCCAGCCCGACCGCATCATCGACTGTGACCGAAACCCCCAGCCCGACACCGAGCCCGCCATCCCTCTCCACCGCCACACCGTCCGAGACCCCGACCGCCAGCGCGACACCCGATCCTCGGACGCCTACGGCGGCTACCCCCGGTCCTACGCCAACCGCGGGCACATCCGCTTCATCTACACCGACGCCGACATCGAGCTTGGTGCCGGTGACATGGGTGTACCTGCCGCTGGCGGCATCTGCGGCGGAGATCGGGGCGGCTGGGCCCTGAATTGGCAACCGATGGCCGAGGTCTGGAACGTTGCCCGATACACGCAGGAAAGTGCACTATCCGCTTCGCGGCCTCCGTGCCGCCAGCAACGCCGCCAGCTCGGCCGGCTGGAGCACAGCCACGGGACTGTTCCGGAAGTCAGCCGGATTGCGCGTGAGAACGTGCGTCGCGCCGGCTGAGGCAGCCGCCGCCATCTGAACCGCATCTTCGAAATCGCGCCCCCCGAGGGCCAGCGCTGAAAGCAGCACCCGGCCGTCCACCGGGGCGATCTCAAACACGCGCATGACATCGGTCAATGCGGAAATTGCGCGGCCGTGATCCGTGTGCCGTTCGAGCAGATAGTGCAGCGTGGTCACCGTGTGCGCCGCAAGCAAGCCGTCGGCGTGACCGGCTTCGATCGCCGCCCACACCTGGGCCGAGGCGGTGTAATGGGGCTGGCGCCGAGCCAGAACGTCGAGAACAACATTGGCATCGACCAGAACCCGGAGTCTGTTAGACACCGTACTTCTCGGCCAGATGCTGGCGGTAGTCTGCCACATCGACATCCGCCGGCAGAATTCCACTCAGTCGGTCCAAAATGGGCGTGTCCTCCAGCGGTCTCTCGGCGTTTGACAGGTCGCGCAGGTACTCTGAGATCAGCTTGGAGAGCGTTGTGCCGTGTTGGGCCGTGTATACCTTGGCCTGTTCCAGCCAGCGGCGGTCAACCCGGACAGTGAGCTTGGTTTGCATCATTGACCTCCTGTAGCCTCATTTCGGAGTCGAATCGAATGCCGCACAGTATAGCATGATATCGTACGGCAGACCGGCGGTCGACTTCATCCTATCCCCCGCCACCGGCAACTCAACTCACCTGACCCGATACAACCGAAACGCGTCAAACCGCGCATCCAGCCCCGCCGCAATCGCCTGGGCGAAGAGC
>CAZVVS010000788.1:0-1517 GCA_964630585.1 uncultured Gordonia sp. | reverse complement strand
ACGAGAATAGAACACGACGAATCTGATGAAGGAGAATGACTACAGCTAGTCCCTTAGCCTGCAGAATAACTCAAAAAAGCAAATAAATAAGTATCATAAGAAGAGAAGGAAGTTATCACACCAGTATTAAAAAACAATGACACAGTTCAGTGCATAGTCGGGTCTGGTTTCATTCCCTTTGGACAGGCTCAGTCCCCCGGCCTCCGTGATTATGCCGATGGAGCGGATACCATGAAATTCCTGTCGGGCCTGTAAAATTCCAGCCTCTTCTTTTGTCAATCTTGATTAAATTTGTAGTGAAGTACGAAGAGCTTAGTAAATGATTTGTTAAACTAAATCTGTGGTATCGCCATTTGGTATGACAGTTTGTTATTTTGTATGGCAGAGGCACAGAGTTTGAATTGATAAGAAAGATTTTACTAACAACAATAAAATTGAATATAAGATATGAAATGGAAACAACTTCTACTGATCGTTGTCATCAGCGCATCATCAGCCGTTGGTAGTGTATGGATGTATGAGAAATTGTCCAGCCCCAAAAAAGCTATTGTACAAACTAACGAAGGCAAATTACCTGTCAATTATGCAGGTTTCTTTGAAAATGGAACTGGTGGCATTGACCCCATTGATTTTACCAAAGCAGCTAATGCTGCTGTGCCTGCTGTAGTGCATATCAAAACAAAAATTGCAGCCAAGAAGCTAAGCAATGATTTGCCACGCACCCGCCGCAACAGTATTGAAGATATGTTTGATAACTTCTTCAATTTCGGCCCGCAAATACAGCCGGAGCAAAGAGCATCAGGCAGCGGTGTTATCATCAGCGATGATGGCTATATCGTTACCAACAACCATGTTGTTTCTGACGGAGGCACTGGTGTGGCTGATGAAATAACAGTGACTTTGCATAACAAAAAGGTTTACAAAGCAAAAATTATTGGCCGCGACCCGAGCAGCGACCTTGCCGTGTTGAAAATTGATGGTACTAGTTTGCCTTACATGATTTATGGAAATTCTGATAACGTAAAACTTGGACAATGGGTTCTGGCAGTAGGCTATCCACTAACGTTGGAAACAACCGTAACAGCAGGTATTGTTAGTGCCAAGGGCCGTTC
Source organism: uncultured Gordonia sp. (assembly GCA_964630585.1). Lineage (GTDB taxonomy): Bacteria > Actinomycetota > Actinomycetes > Mycobacteriales > Mycobacteriaceae > Gordonia. Next base: position 405 of record CAZVVS010000788.1, on the reverse strand, counting down.
CATAGGTATTAACAGTCGCCAGAGTCAAACACCTGTTGAATCATTTATTCAAACAGATGCTGCGGTTAACCAGGGTAATAGTGGTGGTGGCCTGTTTACAGCTGACGGTCAATTAATAGGTATCAACTCTGCCATTCTTGCACCAAATGGTACTTATGCCGGTTATTCCTTTGCCATCCCTGTTAATATTGTAAAGAAAATAGTTAATGACCTGATCGAGTTTGGCGATGTAAAAAGAGGATATCTCGGTATCAGCTATCAACCTAATGCAAACGAAAATGAAAGATTGATTAAGCAAGCAGGCGTCAAAGAAGGCCAGGGAGTATATGTTCAGTCCGTACCATCTGATGGTGCCGCTGCTGCTGCCGGTTTGAAGGAAGGTGATGTGATTACCAAGATAAATGG
>CAZVVS010000787.1:0-1518 GCA_964630585.1 uncultured Gordonia sp. | reverse complement strand
TGATGCCATAATGGCGCAGCATTGCTTCTGCGATTTCCTTTCCGCTTAGGCCTACCCGCAGCCGAAATTTACTGTAATGGTTGAATTTATACTTCAACCGAGCACTGACGATGAAGCCAATGACGGAGAAGACTCCACCAATCAGCATGAAGACCATATAATCTGCGTTCATCATTTGTTTTTTATTTTTAGACTATGCAGTATGCTCCAAAGTCACTTGGTTTAATTCAACAAGTCAAAACCTGTGTACTTGCGCAATACTTCAGGTATTACAACGCCTTCCGGGCTCTGGTTGTTCTCCAAAATAGAAGCTACAATTCTAGCCAAGGCTAAAGCACTGCCATTGAGGGTGTGTACCAATTGAATATCCTTGCCCTCCCGGAATCGCATTTTCATGCGGTTCGATTGATAGGTTTCAAAATTAGAAACCGAGCTTACTTCCAACCAGCGCTTTTGGGCAGCACTCCATACTTCAAAATCGAAAGTAAGAGCCGAAGTAAAGCCCATATCGCCACCGCAAAGGCGCAGGATGCGGAAAGGCAAGCCCAGTTTGTTCAACAAAGCCGCTACGTGCTCCAACATTTCCATGAGGATCTCGTAAGACTTGTCGGGATGGGCAATTTGCACCAGTTCCACTTTATCAAACTGGTGTACCCGGTTCAAGCCCCGCACATGTGCACCATAAGAACCCGCTTCGCGGCGGAAGCAAGGGGTGTAAGCCGTCATTTTGATGGGCAAATTAGCCACATCGATGATTTGATCCCGGTAGATGTTGGTAACTGGAACTTCTGCTGTAGGAATAAGGTAGAAATTATCGAGCCCAATGTAGTACATCTGCGCTTCTTTGTCGGGCAATTGGCCAGTACCCCGCGCAGTGTCTTCGTTGACCATCAGTGGAGGAACAATTTCTTCATATCCGGCGGCAGAAGCTTCGTCCAGGAAGAAATTGATCAGGGCGCGTTCCAGTTTGGCGCCTTTGCCGCGATAAACTGGAAAGCCCGCTCCAGTTAATTTAACACCCAGTTCGAGGTCAAACACATTGTACTTGGCCGCAATCTCCCAGTGAGGCAAGGCCTTGTCGCCTAAATCAGGCAGCTGGTCAGGACCTGGCCGGAAAATTTCATTGTCATCGGCAGATACACCAGTCGGTACGGATTCATTGGGGATATTGGGCACGAGGTACAACTGCTGAGTGAGTTCCTCCTCGGTGGATTTCAGTTGGTCTTCGATTTCACTGGCGCGCTCCTTGGCACTGGCCACCTGATTGCGAAACTGCTCGGCTTCGTCCTTTTTACCCTGTTTCATTAGGGCACCAATTTCGGCGGAGAGGCGGTTGCGGTCGGCGTTTATTTGGTCCAATTCCGTTTTGAGGCTTTTGCGCGCATCGTCGAGTTGGAGGATGCTTTCAACGGTTTGTAGCAATTCCTCTTTGACGTTTCTTTTCTTTAATCCAGCCAGGACGCGCTCCTTATTGGCTCGGATAAAATTGACTTGTAACATAAGTGGTGTGTAAAATCG
>CAZVVS010000786.1:0-1521 GCA_964630585.1 uncultured Gordonia sp. | reverse complement strand
TGGCGGTCTTGTCCACCGCCTTGTCGACCGCCGACAGCTCCTTCTGGACGCGCTTGAGAGCGGCCAGCGTCTGCTGGTCCCTCGTCGTGATGTCGATCGTTAGAGCGCGCCCAGCCATGGCTCTAGACCTCTACAGCCTCGGCGGGCTCAACCTGCTCGGCGGGGAACAGCGTCAGCGACGACGCCACCAAAGCGAACGGCGCCAACGCATCCACCGACTGACGGACCCACAACCAATGGACCACCGCCAGATCAGCAAGCAGCACCGCCTCGCCCCGCTCCAGGATTCCGAGCACCGCAAGATCCAGCTCCTGGCCGGTCTCCATGCGGAACTGCATCGCATCCAGCCCCGTGACCTTCGCCAGGTCCACGACCTGCTCGGACCCGTCGACCGTCACCGTGATCTGACTCACTCGAACCCCCCAGGGAAAGCCGCCTTCAGAGCGGACTCGTAACCGGCCGCATACAGGGCCTCGACCTCATCGACATGGGCAGCGATCGCATCGTTGATCACATGCGGCCCCTGGCCGGCCACGCCAGCCGTCCACGAGTTCCCCACCCAGGGCGGGGCCTGCCTTGCCTGTGAATCGCGGTACCGCTCAGCCGCATACCAACCGGTCCGGCGAGACATGCCCCAGAACGCAGCCTTGGCATAACCAGGGCCGCCAGAGATCGCCAGACGGGCCGTCGACTGAGTGCCACGGGCCTTGATCGCACCCGCAGCCCGAGCCTGCTGACGGGTGCCGGAGCGGGCACCAGAACGAGCCCACTCCGACACCTCCTCAGCAACCCTCTTATTCGCCTTGCGCTGCTCCCGGCCCAGCCCCTGAGACGACGCCTTCAAGCCGGCGATCAACTCGGCCAAACCATCGGCCTCCATGTACAGCAGCGCCGACACGGCTCAGTAGGCGGTGTCGGTGGTCTGGTACTCCAACGTCCACGCCGGATCGGTGCCGTTATCCAGCACACGGAACGGCAACGGCTGCTCGGGCGTCACATCGAGGCCAACCTTCGGGGACGACCCGGTGAGCTGGATCAGAGGGAACGTCGCCCGAAACAAGAAGTCGAACCCAGTCTCGATCTCGGGACCGGTGAAGGTGATGATCAGATCTTCGAGCTCGGTCCCGGCCAGCCAAGCGTCCTGCCACGAATCGGAGTCGTAATCCAGCGACAGAGTGCCGGTCGGCTCCACACGGGTATTCAGCACCGGCTTCTCACGGCCACCCGCACAGATCCGCCACCGCTCCATGTCGAGCCCGGTCGGGATCGTGAAGTCAGCAGACCGCAGACACTCGGAGCTGCCAGCAAGCGACACCACACAGTCGATGTCACGGTAGACATGCGACGAAGTGGGGTAAGACGGGGTGACCGACGCCGCCGCAGTGTCGAGCGTCTTGTAGGCAAACGTCGACTTGACCACCGGCAGGCCCTTCGCCGTCAGGGCGAGGTTCAGGGACTCGGCCATGCACCCGAGGTAGTCGTGATGGTTCACCGTGCCGCCCACATCAGCGCGGCCAGCAT
>CAZVVS010000785.1:0-1522 GCA_964630585.1 uncultured Gordonia sp. | reverse complement strand
AGCCGCAGCACGCCGCGGGTTCGCTGGAACTTGTCGAGCGCAGACCAGTCACCGAAGAGCCGGTCGAACAGCTCAGGGTGGATCGGGTACGACAGCTCCATCCGGCGGCGGTACTCGGCCTCGGAGATGCCGCTCGGGAAGTCGCCCTGTTGCTGGCGGTACATCTCGCTGAAGGCGCGGATGACGCCGTCGCGGACCTTGGCCTTGTCGTCGGGGATCGGGTCGAAGAGCCGCCGGCGCACGATCTCGAAGGACTCGTCGGGAGACGCGGGCTGCCACTGCGCTGCCTTGCGAGTCACGACGTTCTTGAGCTTCTCGAGCGCGGTCTTGCCGCGGTCACCACCGACCTCGATGTCCGACGCAGGGATCGACACGAGCACGACCACGTTCGGTACCGCAGCAGCGGCCTCGGTGAGGGCCTGAGCGAAGGTGAACTGTGTGTCGAAGTCGCCACCAGCGAGACGGTCACCATCGCCCCCATCACGGAGCTGACGCGCGTAGGCCACCCACTCGTCGACGAGCACGACAGCCGGACCGAACTGCTGGAACAGCGTCCGCAGCGCTGCACCCGGGTTGGTGCCCGCTTCGTCATCAGCGCGCACGAGCTCGTAGCCGGCCTTGCCGCCGAGCTGGTACGCGAGATGACCCCAAAGCGTCCGCAGCTCGATGCCCTTCTCGACCGGCTGCGGCGCCGAGGGCGAGATCATCTGTCCGACGAGCACCGCCCGGCTGATCTCGGACGGGAGCGACACGTCCGCTTCGGCGAGCGCCTCGCCGACGCCGGGGAGGTCCTTCGCGGGCACACCGGAGGCGAGGTGGTACAGCGCGATCATGCTGTGGGTCTTGCCGCCGCCGAAGTTCGTTTGCAGCTCGATGACCGGGTCGCCACCGTCGCCCGACAGACGCCGGGCCGCTCCAACGAGCAGGTCGCGAAGGCCGTGGGTCAGGTACGTGCGAGCGAAGAACGCCTTCGGGTCCTGGTATTCATCATCCGCGTTCTGGCTGTAGACCTCGAACAGGTCGGCCGCGAACTCCGCCTGATCGAACCGTCCCGAAGCGACATCCGCGTGCGGGGCGATGATCTCCCGCCACGGCGTCAGACCCGCCTGCGGTTGACCCTCGGTCGGCTTCGCCGCCGTCTTGCGACGCTCCGACCGCGACTCCTCATCGAACATCTGCCGCATCAGGTCGCGGCGCAACGTTCGGATCCCCTGGCGCTCCTCGAGGTTGCCGAACGCGTCGAGCACGCGCTCCATCGAGTCGAGTGCACGGACTGTGTCGTCGGTCGAGAAGGCACCCTGGTGCGCCCAGGTGTTCCGCGCGTCAGACAGCTCGAACACCAGCGACCGGATCGCTGGCGGGAACCCGTGACCGAACACGTCGTTCCACGTTGCCTTCATCCCCTTGAAGAGGAACGCGACGTCCGACGTCTTCGGTGCAGGCTCCGGGTTGTGGAGCCGACCGTTCACGATGCTCAGCCAGTCATCGCCAAAGAAGCCGCTCCACGTCTCCTCGCACTTGG
>CAZVVS010000784.1:0-1524 GCA_964630585.1 uncultured Gordonia sp. | reverse complement strand
GCGCGCAGCAGGTCGTGGATGTTCAAGGCGCCGACCACGCGCTGCTGTTCGTCCACCACCACCAGCGCGTTGATCTTGTGGGCTTCCATCAGGTGCGCGGCTTCGACCGCCAGTTGCTGCGGGCCGATGGTCTTCGGCGAGCGGCTCATGATGCGTTGCACGGGCGTGCTGCGCAGGTCGGTCTGCTCGTCGTCGAGCGCGCGGCGCAGGTCGCCGTCGGTGAAGATGCCGAGCAGGCGGTCGTCGGCATCGACCACGGCCGTCATGCCCAGGCGCTTGCGGCTCATCTCGACCAGGGCTTCGCTCGCGCTCGCGTCGGGCGCCACGCGCGGCACGTCGGCGCCGGCATGCATCACGTCGCCGATATGCAGCAGCAGGCGACGCCCGAGGGTGCCGGCGGGATGGGAGCGGGCGAAATCCTCGGCGGTGAAGCCTCGCGCTTCCAGCAGGGCCACGGCCAGTGCATCGCCCATGGCCAGTGCGGCCGTGGTGCTCGAGGTAGGGGCCAGGCCGAGGGGGCAGGCTTCTTCCGGTACGGAGACGTCCAGATGCACGTCGGCATGCCGTGCCAGGCCGGAACTGGGCCGACCGGTCATCGCGATCATCACATTGCCCAAGCGCTTGAGCGCCGGGACGATGGTCAGCAGCTCTTCGCTTTCGCCGGAATTGGACAGGGCCAGCACGACATCGGCATCGGTGACCATGCCGAGGTCGCCATGGCTGGCTTCGCCCGGATGCAGGAAGAAAGCCGGCGTGCCGGTCGAGGCCAGGGTCGCCGCGATCTTGGTGGCGATATGTCCGGACTTGCCCATGCCGGTGCAAACCACGCGACCCCGACAGGCGAGCAGCAGGCGGCAGGCCTGGGCGAAGTCCGGGCCGATACGCGCCTGCAACGCCTCCAGCGCCTGCGTTTCGATGCGCAACACCCGGCGGCCGCTGTCGATCAGGGCGGCCAGGTCGGAGGCGTCGGAAGCGCTGGAGTTCGGCGCGATGCTCATGGGCAGTGGGCCGGGCAGGTAGGTATCATGGGCGCCTATTGTACGGCCTGCGCCGTCCCGCCTCCGGCTTTCCGCTTTCTCCCCGATGAATCCCCAGACCATCCAGCAACTGATCGAGGCCGGCCTGCCCGGCGCCCAGGCCCGTGTCAGTGGCGATGACGGCGTGCATTTCGAGGCCGTCGTCGTCTGCGACGCCTTCCGCGGCAAGCTCCCGCTGGCACGGCATCGCATGGTCTACGCGACCCTGGGCGAACGCATGGGCGGCGAGATCCACGCCCTGGCCCTTCGGACCCTGACGCCGGACGAGGCGGGCTGAGGTTTTCGGTTTTCAGTTTTCGGTTTTCAGTTTCAAGCTTCTGGCTCTGGTTTTAGGTTTTAGGTTTTTAAGTTTTAGGTTCAGAGCCGCGTCCGTTTCTCAATCCATGTCTTTGCTTGACCGAAAACAGAAAACCGAAAACCGAAAACTCAAGCCCTAAAACCTAAAACCTAAAACCTAAAACCTAAAACCTAAAACCTAAAACCTAAA
>CAZVVS010000783.1:0-1528 GCA_964630585.1 uncultured Gordonia sp. | reverse complement strand
CACCACCTCCTCGGGCGTCTGGGCGGGGTCGACGCTGCGTCGGGAGATCGCCTCGTCGTTCGGGGTGGCCAGCCCATCGACGCGCGTACGGAGCAGCTCCTTGCGGACATCGAGGAGGACGTTGCCCGCCACCGGTCCGCATCGCTGGCTGGGGTAGGTGCGGATCCGGTTCCACGCCATCGAGACGACCTCGCCCACGGCTTCGGGATCGTCATGGGCGACCTGGGTCGCGAGGCGGACCAGCCCACCGAGCAGCGCCTGGAGCAGCGTGCGCGCGGCGATCTCGTCGTCAGGAGCTTCGGCGGCGAGAACGCGCAGCGCCTGGTCGCCCCAGCCGGGACGGGTTCGGGTGTCGACGAAGTCGTCGACGCTGAGCGCCGGCGCCAGCGCCGGGTTGCGCGACGTCCAGCGCATCAACGCTCGACGAGCTGCCGGGGAGCTCGCCACTGTGGCCCACTCCTCATTCAGCGATTGCACGATCCATGCCATCGGGAACCTCCTGTGTCGGTCGGACACTCGGAGACTCCGCGCGGCACATCCCGTTGGCTGTCCCGCTACCTATCCCGTTGACAAACTTCTTCGAGATTCCTCTCCGGTGAGCCATCCGGGGGGGTCAACTCGGCAGGCGTCCATGACCCGACCGACCGGGTTCGCCGGTGCCCAGTCCTCGCCCGCACCGACTGGGTTCATCCGTCCGGGTCCCGGAGAGGCTCGGCGCTTCGGCCGTCTCAACTCCGGGGATGCCCCTCGGGATCAACTATCAGGAGGCGTCCACTCGCACCATCACCGTGACCTCCTTGTCACACACGCCGCAGACCTGATCGGTCTCCCACCCGTGATCGAGGTCCTTGCCCGGTCCGATGAAGATCAGCTCGCCGGTCGGGTAATCGCAGTGGGGGCAGGTGTAGTTGAGATCAATGAGGGAACCGGTCCCGTCATCAGGGCCCACCTTCGACCACGTGGTCGCGTTGGTCATCTTCGCCATATGGTTCCCGATCTCCGGAAGCGTGCATCACATCGCCGGCGCCACCTCAGCTTCCAGCGCAATGCGGCAACCCTGCCACAGGGACGCGACCTGCGCCTTCTCCGACCAATCGTGTCGACGGTCACCTGCGCTTGGGTCTGGGAAGGGTCACAACCACCAGCGGAGCGGAGGAACGTTCTGCGCGGGAATCGGGGCAATTCGCGGCCTACAGGGGCATGGAACGTGATCGAGATCTTGTCTTCACCCCTGTCAACCACCCGGACCCGCGGGTCCGTCAGGTCGGGTTCGACCTGACCGACACCTATGTCGAGCAGTGCTGGTCGGCCGTCGTCGGGCCCAGCGCCACGCTGCTGCTGCGGCGGCTCCCCGAGCTGTGGCAGCACGAGGTTCCCGCCGAAGTCCCCGCTGGCGAGTTCAGCCGGTCGCTCGGGCTTGGTGCAGGTACCGGGCCCAACAGCCGGCTGGCGTCGACGATGGATCGTCTGGTGCGGTTCGGCCTCGCCCGGCCGGACCGGGCCGGTGGGCTCGACGTCTACCTCGAGG
>CAZVVS010000782.1:0-1532 GCA_964630585.1 uncultured Gordonia sp. | reverse complement strand
TTATCTTTGTATGTGAATGCAGTTAGTTAATCAATTTGATTAAACAAACAAGAAATATGTGAAAATTTTTGGCTTGTGTGAATGTGGTTAGATGAGTACGGTTTCATTGCAGTTTTACTTTGTCCTTTCGTTTAAATCTGAAAATGGTTTTGATGTTAAAAATGACAAAATGGCACTTCAAAGATTAAAAGATGCTGCTGAAAATGCTAAAAAAGAGTTATCATCAGCTGAATCAACAGAGATTAATCTACCATTTATTTCAATGGGAAATGCAGGGCCAATTCACTTAGTAAAATCTTTAACAAGAGCTAAATTTGAATCTATGACAGAGAAGTTAATAGATGAAACTTTAGAGCATATAAAAGTTGCTTTAAAAGATGCAAACTTAAGCAAAGGTGATATTGATGAGATTATTATGGTTGGTGGAAGTACTAGATTACCAAAAGCAAACCAAGTTGTAAGAGAGTTCTTTGGAAAAGATTTAAATAAAGGTGTAAACCCAGATGAGGTTGTAGCTGCTGGAGCTGCTGTTCAAGCTGGAGTTTTAAGAGGTGATGTTAAGGATGTATTATTACTTGATGTTACACCACTATCTTTAGGAATTGAGACTTTAGGTGGAGTTATGACAAAACTTATTGAAAAAGGAACAACAATTCCAGTTAAAAAATCTCAAGTATTTAGTACAGCAGATGATAACCAACCAGCTGTTTCTATTCATGTTTCTCAAGGTGAAAGAGAGTTTGCAAGAGATAACAAATCTTTAGGTATGTTTGAACTTTCAGATATTCCACCAGCTCCAAGAGGTGTTCCTCAAATAGAAGTAACATTTGATATAGATGCAAATGGAGTTTTAAATGTAAGTGCAAAAGATAAAGGTACTGGAAAAGAGAACAAAATTACAATCTCTGGAAGCTCTGGATTAAGTGATGATGAGATTGCAAAAATGGTTGCAGAAGCTGAAGCAAATAAAGATGTAGATGCTAAGAAAAAAGCATTAATTGAGACAAGAAATCAAGCAGATGCAATGCTTCACTCTACAAGAAAAACTTTAGAAGAGAATGAAAGTTCTATTAGCGAAGAAGATAAAAAAGGAATTATTGATGCAGCGGCAGATCTTGAAGAGACTTTAAAAGATGATAATGCTACAAAAGAGCAAATTGAAGAGAAATTAAAAGTTTTAACTGAAAAATCTCATAAATTAGCAGAAGCTATGTATAAAAAAGATGGTGAGCAAGGACAAGGTGGACAAGCAAACCAACAAGCAAAAAAAGATGACGATGTTATCGATGCTGAGGTAGAGTAAAACTCTACCTCATGCAAACACTTATTTATATTTTTATTCTTTTTATAGTAGTATTACTCCTAATATATATCTTTTTTAAATCAAAACAAAATTTTAAAATACATAAGCAATACCAACAACAAACTATCCTCCCCAAAAACAAAATAATTTATAATAATTAATAATACCATAAAAAAACAAATTATTCAATAAATAATACAAAAATACCATCTAAAATAATACACAATAT
>CAZVVS010000781.1:0-1533 GCA_964630585.1 uncultured Gordonia sp. | reverse complement strand
GGGGCGGTGTGGTCTGGGGGCGGTGTGGTCTGGGGGCGGTGTGGTCTGGGGGCGGTGTGGTCTGGGGGCGGTGTGGTCTGGGGGCGGACCGAGTTAGTTCGACTCGGTGGCTCGGTCAGCTGTCGAGGTACTGCGCGAGAGATCGGTTCAGTGGGGTCTGCTGCAGGGTTGGTTGACATCCCATGTGTGGGGCTTCCCCACAGGAGAGGATGGATGCCATGCCCAAGAAGTACCCGCTGGAGTTCAAGGCTGACGTGGCTCGGGTGGCGCGCCGGGGTGACATGACCCTGGCTGAGGTGGCAGCCGACTTCGACATCTCGTTGGAGTCGGTGCGCCGCTGGAAACGCCAGGCCGAGGTCGATGACGGCATCAAGGACGGGTTGACGACCTCGGAGCAGTCCGAGATCGTGCAGCTGCGCCGCGACAAGCGCCGCCTGGAGCAGGAGGTCGAGGTGCTGCGGCGGGCGACCGCGTACTTCGCGAAGGACGCCGCGCCAAAATGATGTACCCGCTGGTCCGTGACCTTGCCGCTGACGGGGTCCCCGTCACGGTGACCTGTCGGGTGCTGGGGTTCTCGCCGCAGGGTTTCTACAAGTGGCAGGCGTCGCCGTGCTCGAAGCGGGATCTCGACGACGCCTACCTGTTGAACGCGATCGTCGACGTCCACGCCGATGACCCCGAGTTCGGGTATCGGTTCATCGCCGATGAGCTCGAGGCCGCCGGACACACGGCTGGGGAGCGGCGGGTGTGGCGGTTGTGCTCGGAGAATGGGGTGTTCTCGACCACCGCCCGCAAGGGCCGCAAGGGCAAGCGGCCGGGTCCGGCGGTGCACGACGATCACGTGAAGCGGAACTTCACCGCGACCGCACCGAACACGGTGTGGTTGACCGACATCACCGAGCACCCCACCGGCGAAGGGAAGCTCTACGCCTGCATCATCAAAGACGTGTTCTCCAACCGGATCGTCGGCTACGCGATCGGGCCCCGCATGACAGCGAAGCTCGCAACCGCCGCGCTCCGGACAGCGATCGCCCGCCGTCGACCCGGCCGGGTCGTGATCGTCCACTCCGACAGGGGCAGCCAATACCGGTCGCGGATCTTCCGGGCAGCGCTCAAGACCGCCGGCCTGAAAGGGTCGATGGGCCGGGTCGCCTCCGCCGGCGACAACGCGGCAATGGAGTCGTTCAACTCGCTGCTCCAGAAGAACGTGCTCGACCGCAAGACCTGGGACACCCGCGACGAGCTCCACAATGAGATCGTCTACTGGATCGAGCACACCTACAACCGCCGCCGCCGACAGCGCTCTCTTGGTCGACTCACACCAGTCGAATACGAGCTCGCCTTCGACCCCACCCACGAGGTCGACGCGGCATGATCACACACAACCACCGTCAACCGATCCTGCAGCAGACCCAATCTGCCAACTGGACCATTGGTAGCCTTGTCGACGGCGCAAAGAGCAGAATTCTTCCAGAGTACATTGGAAATTGCGCACAGCTCGGGGATAGCGGTGCCCCGGTCTTTGAATGGGGG
>CAZVVS010000780.1:0-1535 GCA_964630585.1 uncultured Gordonia sp. | reverse complement strand
TGGTCCGTCGCGCTGACCGGCGGGGATTCCTCGCGCGTGCCGATCGACTGCAACCAGCCTTCGCTGGCCACTCCCGACCCATCCGCCGCCCCGGCGCCGGCGGGCCCGGCGCCCGCCCCGGCGCCGAAACTCACGGCGATGAGCCGCGACGACATGCTCGACGTCGCGCCGGCGGCACTGGCCACCTTCGGTGTCCGCGTCCTCAATGCGTCGAATCAGCGCGGCAAAGCACAAGCGGTGGCCGATGAGCTGATGAACCAGGGCTTCTCTCCCACTCAGAACAATCCGGTCGGCGACGACCCCCTCTACCCGAATCGCGATATGAACTGCGTCGGGCAGATCCGGTTCGGCGAAGGCGGGAAGGCCAGCGCAGCAGCCCTCTGGTTGGCCGTCCCCTGTGCGCAGCTGGTCATCGACGGGCGCCAAGGCACCGACGTCGACTTGGCGCTCGGCGAATACTTCACGGGGACCGAGCGCTCCGCCGACGCCCAGGCTGCGTTGGAAGCCCTGCGATCGGCAGATCCACGCAACCCGAAGACCGGTGTCGACCCCGCATTGATCAAGGCGGTCCACTCCGGCAAATGCTGACCCCGGCCCGCGCGGGACGCCCCGGGCACTCCCGCGTCAGATCAGGAGCTGGTCAGATCGGGAGCGGGTCCAGTGCTCCGCAATGGTCGAGCAGGGCGCGCAGCGGCTGCGCCAGTGCCGGCGCGATGGCGACGGTCACTTCACCGGCGTCCGAGCGCGATCCGGCCGGCGGGGTGATGACCAAAGCGCCGGCTTCCGCGGCGATCAGCCCGCCCGCGGCCCAGTCCCACGGCGACAGACCGTGTTCGTAGTGGGCGTCCACCGCCCCTTCGGCAACCAGGCACAGGTCGAGTGCCGCGGCACCGATCCGCCGAATGTCGCGCACCTGCGGCAATAGTTCCCCAAGGATCCGCGCCTGCTCGCGCCGCCGCTGCGCCGAATAGGCGAATCCGGTAGCGACCAGCGCGAGCGCCGGATCGGCGGCGGCACTGGCGTGCAGTGCGACGGTTCCGTGGGCATCGGTCACGAAGGCGCCCCACCCCGCGGCCGCGTGGTAGGTCCGTTCTCGTGCGACGTCGACGACGGCACCGGCGACCGAGCGCCCATCGATCTGCGCAGCGACCGACACCGCGTAGGCCGGGATCCCGTAGAGGAAGTTGACCGTGCCGTCGATCGGGTCGACCACCCATCGGATACCCGAAGGGACCTCGCGGGATCCGCCGCCCTCCTCACCGAGAACGTCGTCACCGGGACGCAGACGAGCCAGCTCGGCGCGGATCACCTCTTCAGCCTCGGTGTCGGCGACGGTCACCGGATCGGTGGGCGCCGACTTCGTCCGGATTGTGTCCGCCACCGGCGGTGAGGCGGCACCGAAGAGTTCCGGACGCCGCACGCGCACGTGTGCCGCCGCACGCTGCGCGACCTCGATGGCGACCTCGACCAGTCCAGCCGCATGCTCGTCGATCAGGTTCGGTCGTTTTTCGGGAGGCGTCGTCACCGGGCCATTG
>CAZVVS010000779.1:0-1540 GCA_964630585.1 uncultured Gordonia sp. | reverse complement strand
AGCGCGCCAGACTTTGCCGCGACTGTCCTCCGCGGCGACATCCGCGCCAGCCGCCGTCGACAGGTAGTCCGATGTTCGCTTGGCGTAGTGGTCATCCACCGCAGGGGCCTCCCGTCCCGTCGAACTCGTCGGCTCCTCAGCACCGTCACCGCTGCACCCGGCGCCGAAGAGAGCGACCGCGACGAGAAGGGACACGGCACTTCGAGATCGTGGACCCATCGCGGCAAGCTAACCGCGCTGGTCGGTTCGGTAGGTTGACCGGTCGTGAGCGCTATCCGACTCCGTCTCGGGGTGATCGGCATCGAACACCTGCACCTGTTCGAGATGGTCGACGGGTTGATCGGCGTCGGGGCTGAGACCGTCTGCCACGCAGCCGACGACGGCCCGCTCACCGCCATGTACGAGGGGTGGCGCCCAGAGTCGGAGGGGCGGTCCGTCGACGCGGTACTGGCCGACCCGTCGCTCGACCTCGTGGTGTTGGCGGGGGTGCCGTCCGAACGAGCCGGACAGGCGCTCGCCGCCCTCGCCGCCGGTCGGCACGTCCTGAGCGCGAAGCCGGCGGTCACCACGCTCGATGACCTCGATGCGCTGGACGTCGCCGGGGCCGGGTCGGCGCGTTGGTGGGTGTTCTTCTCCGAACGCCTCTGCAACCGTGCTGTCAACGAAGCGATTCGGTTGGCGCACGCCGGCGCGATCGGCGAGGTGGTCGCAGTCACCGGATCCGCACCGCACACGCTCGCGGAGGACTCGCGTCCCGAATGGTTCTTCGACCCGTCGCGCTCGGGCGGCATCCTCGCGGACCTGATGTCGCACCAGGCCGACCAGATGGCTGCACTGCTCGGCCGGTTCGTCCCGACGGTGGTGGCAGCGACGACCGACAACGTCGCAACCCCACGACACCCCGACTTCCAGGACCTCGGCCGGGTGTCGTTGCGCACCGAGATCGACGGTCGGGTGATCCTCAGCGACCACCACGTTGACTGGCTGTCGCCTGCCGGGCTGGGCACCTGGGGCGATGTACGTCTCGTCATCACGGGCACGGCCGGGACCATCGAGGTGCGGTCAAACATCGACGTTGCCGGCGAGCCGGGAGCCGAACACCTCATCCTGGTCGACGCCGACTCGGCGCGGCGCATCGACTGCTCCGACGTGGCCATTGACTGGGCGGAGCGACTCCGCTCCGACATCGAGATGGGCACCGACACCTTCGTTTCCCACGATCACACCGTCGATGCGTGCCGCGTCGCGATCCGGGCCCAGCGTGCGGCGGAGGCGTTTCGCGACCGGTAGAACGCGTTCTCGTTTTCACGTAGCCTCGCCGCCATGCCCGCACTCCTGACCGAACGCGACGGCCACTCGCTCGTCGTCACGCTCAACCGCCCGGACCGCCAGAACGCAATCAACGGCGAGATGCTCGTGCGCATGTACGACGCGTTCGTCGCGGCCGACACCGACCCCGGCATCCGAACGCTGATCCTCACCGGTGCCGGCGGCAACTTCTGCTCCGGCGCCGACCTCAAGGACATGGCCGGGGGCCACT
>CAZVVS010000778.1:0-1543 GCA_964630585.1 uncultured Gordonia sp. | reverse complement strand
CCGGCGTAGCTGTCGAAGCCCTGAGGGCGATTCTGCTCGTCAGGGTCGAGAGTGACCGAGGAGCCGTTGTACGAGCCGGTCGAACAGCCGATCGCGTTCGAGTCGACGTCCTCTCTGGTCTGCCAGCCGTACTCGAGGGCTGAGCCGAGTGGGCCGCCGCCGATCTTGCAATCCCCGCCGAGGTACACGACGAGATCGTGGGCGTCGTCCGCGGAACGGTTCTCGATCGCGACTTCCGTGGTGGTGCTCTTTGCACCGTTTACGTAGCGGTCCGTCTGCGTGACCTCGAGATCGCCCCCGCGCACGATCGTCGTGATCTCCCACGGATCCCCTGACGTACCCGAGCCCGACTCGGTCTGGGCGACAGGGACCCACCGCCGCTCGGCCTTCTTCCAGGGTGCGTCGATCTCGCCGGTGGGCGGCCCGAAGACGACGTCGTCGGACTTGACCCAGGTACCGCAACTGCTGTTCTCGAAGAAGGCGGAGCGCAGCAGACCGAACAGCGCGCCTTCACCACCGCGACGCCCGCAGCGCAGGTCTCTGGTCGTGGAGATCTGAGAGAACGGGCCCTCGGTGTCGATGATTCCGTCGACTTCGGGGATGTTCCAATCGTCGAAGGGCACCTTTCGCGGCCTCGAGCTGTAGTCCTCGGTGAAGCTGGTGTCTCCTAGCTGGCCCCAGCGGTTCCAGCCCCAGCACCACACGTCGGTCCGTGCAACCGCGCACGTGTGGAGCAGGCCGCCCGTGACGGCGCGCGCACCTTGGAGCCCGTCGATTTCGGTCGCGCCGGTTCCCGAGAAGGCGGTCTCGCCGTTGCCCACCTGCCCCTGGTCGTTGCGACCCCAGCAGGACACACGTGCAGCCACCACCGCGCAATGGTGAGCGTCTCCCGCCGTGATGTCGCTCGCGTCGCCGACTCCCGTCACCGTCGCGAAGCGCTCCTCGAACGGGCCGCCGAGCAAACCGGGCCTGCTGTTGGCGCCCCAGCACGCGACCGCCCCCGACCGTCGCGTGACGCAGGTCGACTCGATGCCCACCGCAAGGTCGATGGCGTCGGAGATCGGAAGTGAGACCGGGGTCGCGTACGCCCTGCTGTCCCAAGGGTCCGGGATGCCCATCTGCTGCCACTGGTTGGCGCCCCAGCACGACACCTTCCCGCGGGAGTGAATCGCGCAACCGTGGAAGGTCCCGCCGCCGACGGCGGTCGCGTCGTCGATCGTCGGAACCACCTGCGGCGTGGTGGCGGGGTCGGTGCTGCCGATCCCGAGTTGACCGGAACGGTTGTCCGAACCCATGCACCGCACTCGCCTGTCGTCGCCGACGGCGCAGACCGGGCCGACGCCGGTCCCGACCGAGACCGAGCGGGCGCGCCCAAACCCGTCCACGGTGGCGGCGCGCGTCATCGTCATCTCGGGGTTCGCGTACACGGCGAAAGCACCGCCGCCCCAGCAGCGGACGGTTCCTCCCTGGACCAGGCACGCTGCCTGCATGTCGCCGACCGACAGCGATGTGATCGCAGTGCCAAGGGTGCCGTCGGAGGCTG
>CAZVVS010000777.1:0-1549 GCA_964630585.1 uncultured Gordonia sp. | reverse complement strand
CCATGTCATCCACGGAAACGAACGTGGGCTCGCCACCCATGGTCAGGCGGACATCTCCCTTCGCCAGTTCCCCGTCCAGTTGCGCACCAAGATCGTTGATCTCCCGCCATTGGGTGTCGCTGTAGGGTTTGGTGACCCGCGGGTCTTCGTGGATTCTCGTCACGGTCATCGAGAAATCGAGCGACGATTCGCAGACATCCGTGAATCCTGAGACAGGTGCGGCAGATGACGGGATCGCCGTACAAGCCAGGGGAATGTGCCCTTCGCCCGCAAGCAATCCGGAGGTCGGGTCAAGGCCGACCCATCCTGCCCCCGGGAGGTAGGCTTCGGCCCACGCGTGCAAATCGGTGAAGTCCTTGTCGGTGCCGCTGGGGCCATCCAGGGATTTCTGGTCCGTGACGAGCTGGATCAAGTAGCCTGACGCAAAGCGTGCCGCAATGCCGAAATGGCGAAGCGCTTGCACCAGCAACCACCCGGAGTCACGGCAGGATCCTTGTCCGCGCACCAACGTCACTTCCGGCGTTTGGACGCCGGGTTCCATTCGGATCAGGTACTGAACATCTCGCTGGACACGCTGATTGAGGGCCACCAGGAAATCAATGGTATGGATCGGTTTCGAAGCCAAATCACGGCGTGCGCTGGCCAGCCACTCGGAAAATCTCGTTTCAACCGGCAGCAGTTCAAGATATGCCGCCAGTTCCCGGCGGTTGTCGTCTGAATACTCGAACGGAAAATTCTCGGCCCGTTTTTCGACGAAAAAATCGAACGGATTGATGACCGTCATCTCTGCCACCAAGTCCACGGTAATCGAGAGCTCGGTCGACTTTTCGGGAAACACCAGACGAGCCAGCCAATTTCCGTAGGGATCCTGCTGCCAATTGATGAAGTGCCTTTTCGGCAATACCAACAACGAGTAGCTATCGATGGGCGTACGGCAATGCGCCGCCGGCCGCAATCGCACTTCATGCGGCGACAGGTTCACCGGCCGGTCAAAGCGGTAGTGCGTGCGGTGGTGAAGGGCGACGCGAATGGTCATGGATGGGGATCTGCTGCAGGAAGTTCGTTAATCGTCTTGGAGATCGATCGGCTGGTGCAAAGTCATTGATTGGCGAGGCGTTTGACGCAAAAACGGCTCAAGTACCTTGCCAGTATTGGAGTTTTGCCGCAATTTGCTGGAATTATTCCAGCCAATCTGGATCGGGCAACTCCCCAAACACGCGGCGCAATCCCCCACCCCAGCGCTGGCGCAACATCGAAAAATACGGATCACCTTCGCGGATGCGCTGCTGGATGCCCACCCGCAGCGAATCGCGCGGATACCAGAGCATGTCGATGGGCGGTCCGACGGAAATATTTGATTTCATGGTGGAGTCAAACGAAATCAGGACGCACTTTGCGGCTTCCTTCTGCGGTGTGGACGGCGTCAAGACGCGATCCAGGATGGGCTTGCCGTACTTTGCTTCGCCCAACTGAAAATAGGGTGTTTCGTCCGACGCCACGATGAAATTGCCCTGCGGAAAGAGATGGAACAGACGCGCTACCACTCCCC
>CAZVVS010000776.1:0-1557 GCA_964630585.1 uncultured Gordonia sp. | reverse complement strand
TGCAGTACCCGAAGATCGAACCACCGAAAGGCAGCCCCGTGGCCTCCTCAACAGACGTGCGGCCCAAGATCACCTTGGCCTGCGAGGTTTGCAAACACCGCAACTACATCACCAAGAAGAACCGCCGCAACGATCCCGACCGCCTCGAGATCAAGAAGTTCTGCCCCAACTGCGGCAAGCACCAGGCGCACAAAGAATCGCGCTGAACGAACAGGGGGGCACCGGAGACGGTGCCCTCTTTTTCATTTTGCCCCCACCGGTCGCGGATACAGTGCGGCGACTGACCGTGACCCCTGACTCCTAGGCAGGTTGAGACTGTGTTGTCCGGATCCGACCCGAACGAAGTGCCGGCTGAAAAGCTGACGCCCGAGGAATTGGCCGAGCGCACCGCCGGGCTCGTCGGATACCACTACACCGTTGACGACTACTACGAGGTCGGGCGCGAAGAGGTCCGCAAGCACGCCTTGGCCGTCCAGGACGCGCATCCGACGCATTGGAACGAGGCGGCCGCCGCCGAGTACGGCCACGACAGCCTGCTCGCCGCGCCGACGTTCGTCTCGGTCTTCGGCATCACCGCCCAGCGCTACCTGTTCGAGGAAGTCCTCCAGGGCTACGACCTCTGGCAGATCATGCAGACCGACCAGCGGCTCATCTACCACCAGCCGATGAAGGTGGGGGATCAGCTGATCTGCGACGTGTCGCTCGAGTCGTTCCGCCACATCAGCCAGCCTGAGAACCTCGACATGCTGGTCAGCAAGAACATCATCTGGAACCAGCACGACGAGCCGGTGATGACCACCTACACGTCAGTGGTCGCCCGTACCGGCGTCGACGTCGATCCGGCGCTGGTCGACTCCCTCGACCACGTGATGATGAAGGTCGACGCGTTCGGCGACCCCGGCAAGACCGTCACGCGTCCCGCCGCAGAGAAGGGCCAGCCCGACCCCACCGAGTCCCCGGCCGCGGGCAAGGCCATCGACTTCGATTCACTGACCGTCGGCCAGGAACTGCCGCCGAAGTCGTTCCAGCTGTCTCGCGGCAACCTGATCAACTACGCCGGCGTCGTCGGCGACCCCAACCCGATTCACTACTCCGACGAGATCGTCAAGGCCGCCGGTCTCGACGGGGTCGTCGCGCACGGGATGCAGACGATGGGCCTCGGCGCCACCTATGTGTCGGAGTTCATCGGCGACCCGGGCGCGTTCTGCGAGTACAACGTGCGGTTCACCAGCCCGGTGTACGTGCCGGCCGACGACTACACCACCGTCGAGTTCACCGCCAAGATCAAGTCGCTCGACCCGGAGACCCGCAAGGGCACGATCGCGCTCGTCGCCAAGCAGGGCGACCGCCGGATCTTCGGCCGCGCGACCGTCGTCGTCCAGTTCAACTGACCCGACGACGGCTCCACCGGGGCCTCGGCGAAACGGATTGGTGCCAGAGCGCCCCGGTGATCTACACTGAAGTGTCAGATTGATTCTTGACTTGCGCGCTGCCCATAGGGTGGCGCGTTGGTGTTGTTGGGGTCAATCGGCGTGACCGACCACGGTCTCCGGGTCG
>CAZVVS010000775.1:0-1571 GCA_964630585.1 uncultured Gordonia sp. | reverse complement strand
GTGTTTTCGTCAACTACGACGGCGTGAACAAGCACCGCACCGTCATCGGATCGCACTGCCGGACCGGCTCGGACAACATGTTCGTCGCCCCGGTGACCGTCGGCGACGGGGCCTACACCGGCGCCGGGACGGTCGTGCGGCAAAATGTTCCACCGGGGGCGCTCGCCGTCTCCGCGGGCGAGCAGCGAACCATTGACGGATGGGTCGTGGCCAAGCGACCCGACTCGGCCGCCGCACGCGCTGCGCAGGCAGCCGCCGACTCGCCCACAACTAAAGACGACTGACCCAGCCCGAGCCCCACCGAGTGCAGATTGAGAATCCCATGACCTGGACTGCCGACAACCGCAAGAACCTGATGCTGTTCTCCGGCCGCGCACACCCTGAGCTCGCCGAGGCGGTCGCCACCAACCTGGGCGTCAAGGTGACGCCGCAGACGGCGCGCAACTTCGCCAACGGCGAGATCTTCGTCCGGTTCGAGGAATCGGTCCGCGGTAGCGACGCGTTCGTCATCCAGAGCTGCCCGGCCCCACTCAACGAGTGGGTCATGGAGGCGCTGATCATGATCGACGCCCTCAAGCGCGGTTCGGCCAAGCGCATCAGCGTCGTCCTGCCGTTCTACCCCTACGCCCGCCAGGACAAGAAGCACCGTGGCCGCGAGCCGATCTCGGCACGCCTCATCGCCGACTTGATGAAGACCGCGGGTGCCGACCGCATCATCACCGTCGACCTGCACACCGACCAGATCCAGGGGTTCTTCGACGGCCCGGTCGACCACATGCACGCGCAGGGCCAGCTCGCCGAGTATGTCCGCGAGCAGTACGGCACCGACAACATCTGCGTCGTCTCCCCCGATTCGGGCCGCGTCCGTGTTGCGGAGAAGTGGGCCGATTCGCTCAACGGCGCACCGCTGGCGTTCATCCACAAGACCCGCGATCCGCTGGTGCCCAACCAGGTGAAGTCCAACCGCGTCGTCGGCGACGTCGAGGGGCGCACCTGCGTGCTGATCGACGACATGATCGACACCGGCGGCACGATCGCTGGCGCCGTCAAGGTCCTCAAGGACGCCGGCGCGGGCGACGTCATCATCGCCACCACCCACGGCGTCTTCTCCGACCCGGCCGCTGAGCGCCTGGCCAACTGCGGTGCCAAGGAGGTCATCGCGACCGACACGCTGCCGATCGGCCCGGATAAGCAGTTCGCGAACCTCACCGTCCTCTCGATCGCGCCGCTGCTCGCGCAGACGATCCGCGAGGTCTTCGAGAACGGTTCGGTCACCAGCCTCTTCAACGGCAGCGCGTAGGACCGCACTCATGGCGACCATCTACCACAACCCGCGCTGCACGACGTCGCGCAAAGCGTTGGACAAGCTGCACGACGCCGGGGTCGAGCCCACGGTCGTGAAGTACCTCGACGTGGGGTGGACGCGCGATCAGCTCGTCGCACTGTTCGCCGAGGCCGGAGTCACCCCGGCACAGGCCGCCCGCAAACGCGAGCCGCTCTACAAGGAGTTGGGCCTGGCCGACGCCTCCGACGACGAGATCCTCGACGCGATGGTCGCCCACCCGGTGCTG
>CAZVVS010000774.1:0-1573 GCA_964630585.1 uncultured Gordonia sp. | reverse complement strand
GCCACGGACTTCGACGGCGACTCCGCTCCGAACTACCTCGACACCGACTCCGACGCTGATGGGATCCGCGACAGCTCCGAGGGCATCGCGGACTTCGACGGCGACTCCTCGCCGAACTACCTCGACACCGACGCCGACGGCGACAACATCCGCGACAGCTCCGAAGGCACCTCGGACTTCGATGGCGATTCGGCCCCGAACTACCTCGACACCGACGCCGACGCCGACACCCTCCGCGACAGCTCCGAAGGCGCCGCCGACTTCGACGGCGACTCCGCGCCCAACTACCTCGACACCGACGCCGACGCCGACACCATCCGCGATCAGACCGAAGGCGCCGCCGATTTCGACGGCGACTCCTCGCCGAACTTCCTCGACACCGACTCCGACGCCGACACCATCCGCGATCAGACCGAGGGCATCGCGGACTTCGACGGCGATTCGTCACCGAACTACCTCGACACCGTCGCCGACGCCGACACCATCCGCGACCAGACCGAAGGCATCGCAGACTTCGACACCGACGCGGCCCCGAACTACCTCGACACCGACGCCGACGCCGACACCATCCGCGACAGCAGCGAAGGCTTCGCCGACTTCGACGGCGACTCCTCACCGAACTACCTCGACACCGACGCCGACGCCGACGGGATCCCCGACGCCACCGAGACGGCGGCCGACTCCTCGCTCGACACCGACAGCACCGGCAACTGGCTCGACACCGACTCCGACGGCGACAACATCCCCGACGCGACGGAGACGGCCTCCGACGACACCCTCGACGTCGACAGCCTGCCCAACTACCTCGACACCGACTCCGACGGCGACACGATCTTCGACCAGACCGAGACGGCGGTGGACTCGGCGCTCGACGTCGACAGCCTGCCCAACTACCTCGACACCGACGCCGACGGCGACACGCTCGGCGATCAGACCGAAGGCATCGGTGACGTCGACAGCGACGGCCTGCCCAACTACCTCGACACCGACGCCGACGGCGACACGCTGCTCGACATCACCGAGGGCACCTCGGACAGCGGCCTCGACGCCGACAGCACCGGCAACTGGCTCGACAACGACTCGGACGACGACGGGATCACCGACGGTGCCGACGGTACGGGCGACTTCGACGCCGACTCGCTCCCCAACTACCTCGACACCGACGCCGACGGCGACCTGATCCCCGACGGCACCGAGACGTCGGCCGATTCGAGCCTCGACGCCGACACGACCGGCAACTGGCTCGACACCGACTCCGACGGCGACGGGCTCTTCGATCGCACCGAGACGGCGTCCGACAGCGCGCTCGACGCCGACAGCACCGGCAACTGGCTCGACACCGACGCCGACGGCGACAACATCGACGACAACACCGAAGGCCTCTCGGACTTCGACGCCGATTCGCTGCCGAACTACCTCGACACCGACGCCGACGCCGACGGGATCCCCGACGGCACCGAGACGTCGGCCGACTCGAGCCTCGACACCGACTCGACCGGC
The DNA here is from genome assembly GCA_964630585.1 of uncultured Gordonia sp. Lineage (GTDB taxonomy): Bacteria > Actinomycetota > Actinomycetes > Mycobacteriales > Mycobacteriaceae > Gordonia. The sequence goes on along the minus strand of CAZVVS010000774.1, from coordinate 73 downwards.
AACTGGCTCGACACCGACTCCGACGGCGACGGCATCTTCGACCGCACCGAGACGGCGTCGGACAGCGGGCTCG
>CAZVVS010000773.1:0-1573 GCA_964630585.1 uncultured Gordonia sp. | reverse complement strand
CGCCACCGCTCGTCGGCATTCGCGCTCGAACTCGGCAGCACCGGAGTCCTGGCACCCGACGCTGACCTGTGCCATCCCGCGCCCGTCGACGTCGATGACGCGCACGTACCAGCGGATCGGCGCCCCCGAGTCTGGTGTCTCGCGATACGCGGTCACCGTTTGTCCGGCGAACTCCGCGCGTGCGGCGAAGTCACTGACGGCGTCATCACCACGCTGACGGATGCGCTCGGCGAGACTCGCGGCGACCGACGCCGGTGTCGCCCCGGCGCGCAGCGGACTCACCGCGACGACGATCCGGCTCCCGGTGCCGGGTTCGACGAATACCGCGCGCGGCGCAGGTTCACCGGCCAGGTCAGTACGACGCCAATCGTCGGGAACCTCCACCCGCACCCCGCCGACCACCGCGGACGCGAAACTGCCGGCATGCGGACGCGTGAACGCTACGGCCGACGCTACCCCTAGGACGAGGACTGGCGTCATGACCAACCAGGGCCACCGCCGCGCGCGGCGGTGCTCGAAGCCCTCGATGACCGGGCTCAACGGGGGCAACGGTCGGTGCGTACCAAAGCGGTGCAGCAGCCCCTCGTCGACAGCAACGAGCCGAGCGGAACCGATCACCGCGGAGACCGTGCGCATCGCACCGCCAATACGACCCGGTGGCGCGTCGACGACGACAAGGTCGACGGCGCGCGCCGCTGTCCCCAACTCGTCATTCACTGTGCCGACGGCACCCCGGAGTACCAGATGCGCGGCCTCCGCGGCCGCCCCACCAACCCGGTGCACGAGCCACTCCCGCCCATCGGTCGCGACCACGAGCAGCGCCGCCACCCCCGCGTCGGCATGACTGCGCGCGATGGCCAGGGGACGGCTCACGGTTGCTGCGCCACGTGGATGACCTCGCTGCCCGCTCGGGTGACGAACTCGCCGCGCCCGGGGATGCGCCGGCTCATCCTGGTCTGCCCGACGATGTAGCCCTCGTCGCGGTCACCGCTCATCAGCAGGATGTCGGTCGACAGGTCGCGCAGTCGGCCGATCACCGGGTCGAACAGCGCACGCGACACCCCGCCCGAACGGCGGGCCAGGATCAGGTGAAAGCCGATGTCACGGGCGCTGGACAACAGGTCGACAAACACGAGTAGCGGATTGCCACTGCTTGTTGCGACCATGTCGTAGTCGTCGACGAGCAGGTAGACGTCTGGGCCGCTCCACCAATCCTGTGCGGCAAGCTGGGCCGGGGTCACGTCCTCCGGCGGCAACCGACCCTCCAGCAGGGTCGCGAGTTCGGCCATGAGCGGGCCCGCCGACGACGCCGAGCTGGCATATCCGGCGCGGTGCGAGTCGGGCACGCGGCCGAGCATCGTGCGGCGATAGTCGACGACGACGAGCTTGGCCTCCTCGGGAGTCGAGCCGGCGACCAGCCCCGACGCGAGCGTCGTGAGCAGCGAGGTCTTGCCGTGGTCGACGTCGGCGAACGCCTGCAGGTGCGGCCGGGCGGTGAAGTCGAGCTGTACTGGCGCGTGGTCGGATTCGCCGACGCCGATCGGTACGACCCCCGAAGGCAGATCGGCCCCGG
>CAZVVS010000772.1:0-1575 GCA_964630585.1 uncultured Gordonia sp. | reverse complement strand
GATCGAAGGCTGGCCGCCGATCGTGAACGGCGTGACGTCGCTCGTCGTCAGAGCAGCTTTCGAGGGAGAAGTGATCGATGAGTGGCCGGCCGAGGCCCACCTCGCCGAGGTTGGTGGTGAGCTGACCCTCTACGTGTGCGGTGATTCGCTCGACGCGAAGGCGGTAGTCGATGCGATTGCCTATGAGTTCGGTGTCGACCGCGGGAAGAAGTCGCTACTGCTGAGCGTGCTGGGTGCGCCATCTGCCGAGGAGGGATCCAAGCTTCTCGACTGGGACAACATCCCTCAGCTGTCCGGCCGAGAGGCCGTCTACGCCCACGAGCCTGTTGCGGCTGAGGTGGCCTTCGCTGATGGTGAGATCGGCGACGAGGCTGGACGGGAAGCTGACGATCGGCACGCGGGTGACGACGAAGCCGAGCTCGACGTGGCTGAGGCGTTGCCAGCGCCTCGTGAGGACCAGGATTTCGTGGAGATGGCCTCCGACGTCGATTCGGCATCGAGCTCCGGAGCTGAGGCTGCCACGACCCCCCAGCATGCGGACGCCCTCCTGCTCCCCGGCATCGACGGGCGCCGAGACGGCGACCGAGATGACGCTGCAGCACGCATTCAATCCCCGCGCGGAACGACCGATCTCGGGACTCTTCAAGCTGCGGGAATCAGTGTCGTTCGCGACCTCGACGCCGAGCCGGATGACGAGGACTATCTCCCAGAGCCGAAGGATCCCCGAGAGGAGGTGCGCCCCGATGAGGTGCGGGCCTGCCTCTCGTTCTTCGACGTGAGCAACGGCTTCATACCGATCATGGGGAAGGACCTCGCATGGCTATCCAGCGGTGTGGAGCTCAGCGAACTCATCATCTTCGGCGAGAGGGTGCCGGCCAGCAGGTCTGGCGCGAAGCACATCGCAGTCGGCGCTGGTCCGTCGGTCTTCCACTCGCGGCAGGTTGTGCCCGGCACGGTGTTGCGGCTCCACCCCTCGGTGCCAGGGACGGTCGAGGTCGAGATTCGACCCCACGTCCACCGGATCGATGGCGTGTGGATGCTCGAGTTCGACGAGAACGGTGAGCTCACCAGGTTGCGGCAGGACGACATCGAGCTCCAGTGGGAGACCGATGACGGCTTCTATCGCGCGGAGCGGCGACTCGAGGACATCGAGGCGCTGATGGCTGACGGGGGGAAGTCCGCCGTGCAGCTCATCATCGAGGTCTTCCTGGCTCGACCGGACGAGGGGCTGACCGTCGACGAGGTGTGGGGCCTCGTGGCCATCAGCCGACTGTTCGCCAAAGCAACGATCTCACAGACGCTCTCCGCGCAGACCGGCCTCTTCTCCAACGAGGGCGGCCTGTGGTTCAAGACGGGGGACGAGCTCCGAGTCGCACGGGCACCGAAGCGGGCACGGACGACCTCACCTGCCGCGGGTTCCTCTACTACGCCCCGCAAGGCGACACCTGAGGTGATCAAGGTCGCACGAAAGCTCGCAGAGCTTCTCGCCTCGGCCGATGAGGAGACGTTGGCCAAAGTCATCCAATTGCTCGGGATCACCGGACTTCTTGAAGATCAAGACATGACAAGGGCCAC
>CAZVVS010000771.1:0-1575 GCA_964630585.1 uncultured Gordonia sp. | reverse complement strand
GCCCGCTTCTCGACGTTCTTCTTGGTGGTCTTGCGGGACTCCGGAGCGCCGCGTGACCAGTTGCGCATCCTGTTCGAGAAGGTTATGGCGCCGTGGACGATGCTGATGATCGTGACCACGTAGAACGCGGCGCTGACCATGTGGGGGATGTTGAAGAAGTACTCGCGGGTCTCGTGGTGATCCTCGAGGTACTCGACCTGCCACTCCTCGGCCCACAGCTTCTCAGCGATGAAGCTGACGAGGGTGATTCCGGCGAATCCGAAGCCGATGATCAGCGGGATGTGGCGGGGCCGGAAGCGCTTCTCGGCTGCGGTGTCGGTGGTCTCGGACGCAGTCATGCGCCTCAAGGTACTCGGTGGTGCAGATTGCGGCGTAACCCGCGCCCACCGACCGCGCTTGGTCTGCTAACCGGCCTCAGCCGCTGCCGGGGTGTTCGAGGTCGCGGATGATCGTCGCCATCGTGGCCATCACGCGGCGGGCGATGCCGGGCTGCTCGTCGAGGAGGCCCATGAACGCGGGACGGCTGAGCACAAGAAGCGTCATGTCGGTCACGGCATCCACGCTGGCGGTTCTGGTGCCGCCGTCGAGGAGCGCGAGTTCGCCGAAATGCTGGCCGGGTCCGAGGTCGGAGATGCGATCCTCGCCGAGGACCACCGCGGCAATGCCATCGACGATCACGAACGCCTCGGCTCCGGTATCGCCCTCCGTCACGATTCGACGGCCTGCTTGCACCGTGACCTCATCGGTGAGGCGAGCGATCTGCTCCAGCTCCTTCGTGTTGCACGCGTGGAACAGGCGAAGCGATCGGAGGGCGGTCAGGTGTTTGTCGTTGCGCGCCACGAAGCGAACTCTATAGCTCGGGCTCTGTCGCAGTCTCCTGGCTCATCTCCAGAACAGATTGTTCGTATCTCTCCCGTTGACAACCGCAGCGTACGGGTGCACCATCTGCGAAGAGGTCCGCGCAGCCCAGATCGGGAACTGGCCACCGGGGTCAGGCGCAAGGACCTCGTGGAACTGCCACGTTCACCCGCCACATCAGCGGACCTTCGGATGACGATCTGGAGGGCCCCTCCGTCGGGCCCCGGAATCTCACCGGGTCCGCCCGCAAGCCGGGCGGCTGAGCGTGGCGGTTTCGCGTCCGGGACTACCTCGACTCGATCTGGTAGAGCGTCACGGACTCATCGTGGGCGAGCTCGCGAAGCCTGAAGCGATCGCGCAACTGGTCGAGAGTCGCCAGGTGGCCGTAGTTGGGCTGCAGGTCGATCCAGATGAGGCAGTGGTCCTCATCTCCCCGCGCGAGATCGGCTTCGAGTTCGGGGAGGTCGTCGACCTCGTCGTTGGATTCGAGTCCGGTGTTCCGGGGGCTCCATTGCGCGTCGACGCCGGACCCGTACAGCGCGTTGGGAAGGTTGGACGACACCTCGCATCCAATCGGCACGGCGTCGAGGACGCGGCTGTCACGGACGTCGACGAACTCCGCACGCTCGTAGTTGCCCACGAACATGTCGGGCGACTTAGCGAAGTAGGCGACCATCCCGACGCCGACGGCGATGTTGAGTCCAGCCCACGCGACCG
>CAZVVS010000770.1:0-1577 GCA_964630585.1 uncultured Gordonia sp. | reverse complement strand
CAAGCCGCCCAGGTGGGACCCAGCCCGGGGCGCGAGCCCGACGACCTTGATCTACACGATCGTGCAACGGGCCGTGATCAAGTTCGTCGAGCGGGAGGCACGTGACGTCCGGCAGTTCAGGACGCTACGCGAGCCTACGGAATCCTCGCCAACAACCAATGAGGGCGTCCATCCGGATCCTGTAGGAACAGAGATCGCTAGCAGCCGCACGGTCAGCCTGTCGCAGTCGTTCTGGGCATCGGAGGACGTGCTTGAGTTCATCGACAACGAAGACAGCCGAGCGCTGTGCCGCACGATCATGGAGTGCGACGGGAACGTGAGCGAGGCCGCGAGACGGCTCGGCATGAAAGAGAGCACGATCCGGTACCGGCTGAAGTTGCTGATCCCGAAACTGCTGGCGAAGGGCTTCAAGGTGGTCTCAGAAGGAGAGTTTCATGAACGCAAACACGGTCACGGATGACCTGCTGCTCACGGCCGCCGAGGTCGAGATCGAGGCGGCGCGCAAGAACGCCCGCCCCAAGATCAGCGTTGTTGCCTACACCGGCCGCATCATGCGCGTGCCCGGCTGGGGCGACATCGCGATCGACCTGGCGGGGTTGGAAGCGGGCGGCCAGGTGCCGCTGCTGGCCGACCACAACGCCAGCGTCGGCAGCGTCGTCGGCCACGGCGAGCCCGCCGTCGCCAACGGGCGGCTCGTCGTTGCTGGCGTCGTCAGCGGCGCTGGCGAACCGGCGCGGCACGTCGTGGAGATGGCCCGGGGTGGTTTCCAGTTCCAGGCGTCGGTCGGCGTCGCGCCCACCGATCACGAGCGGGTGAAGCCCAATCAGTCAGTCGAGATCAACGGGCGGTCGCTGTCGTCGCCGGGCGGGTTCACGCTTGTGCGGCGCGGTCGGCTGCGGGAAGTCAGCATCACGCCCGTTGGAGCCGACGCGGAAACGTCGGTGGCCATCGCGGCATCACGCCAAGGACGGTCGAACATGCCAAGCAGCACTGTGGACGAGAACCAGATCCGCGCCGACGAGCGCGATCGCCTCAAGCAGATCGAGATCACCTGCACGCCCTGCACGGGCTCCGACTGGGGCACCGCGCAGAAGCGCGTCGATGACATGAAGGCCAAGGCCATCTCGGGCGAAATGACGGTCGATGAGCTGCGGGCCAACGTGCTCGAAGTGCTCCGGGCGTCGCGGCCCAAGTACTCGGGCGCGTTCGGCAGCGAGAGCGGCAGCATCCCGCGGTCGCGCATCCTCGAGGCCGCCATCCTGAAGCGAGCGGGCTTCGCGGTCCTCGCCGAGAAGGCCCTCGGTCCTGCGTGCATGGAGGCGGCCGATGGGCTACGGGTGGCCCACACCCTCGACCTGTGCCGCGCTGCCCTGCATTACGAGGGCATCGAGGCCCCGACCGACCGCGAGGGCATGGTGCGTGCGTCCCTCACGACGCACACGCTCGCCGAGGCGCTCGGCGGCGCAGTGACCAAGGTCTTGCTCGACGGCTATCAGGAGAGCCCGGCCACCTGGCGGTCCTTCGCGGGCGTGCGGTCCGTGCCGGACTTCAAGACGGCAACGGCGATCCGACCGTCG
>CAZVVS010000769.1:0-1583 GCA_964630585.1 uncultured Gordonia sp. | reverse complement strand
GAGCCACCGGCGGCGAACACGGCCTCCCCTGCATCGAGATCGGCCGCACCCTCCGCGTCCCCCGAGCCGACCTCGACCGCCTGCTTGGTCGACCAGCGTGATGCATCCGTTGGCGCCCGCGGCCCACCGAGGGCGGCTCGCCCGTGCAGGCCGGTACGAAAACTAGAAAGGGGCCCCGTGCGTTCCGAGGCCCCAAGGCCGAAGGTGCTTCGGTTGCATTCGGCCTAGGCCTACTAACCGAACCTTCGACGGCCTCCATCGTACCGGTCGGTGGCACTCAAAACAAGGTCACCCGGTTCGCGAACGATCGCCCCCTTGCCGTCGGCCCAGGCGTCGCCCCTCGCACGGCCGCCAGCCGATCATCCACGCCGACCAGCGACTGATCACCCTCAAGCGCCCTCCTGCGAATCCCAGCCACCAGGTCGGCCACCTGGATTCCCTCGTTCGAGTGCGAACTGGCGTAGTAGACGCACGGATGCAGAGCGAGCCGTCGCGACGCGACGAAGCTCGCGACGCACTGGCTGGCGTGCTGGTCATGGTGATGACTCGACCAATCCGCGATGACCATCCCGGTGCGGCCCAAAGCCCGGCACTCTGCGTCGAAGTGCTCGACGAGGGCCTGGAGTTGCAACGGCATCGTCGTAGCCAGCGTCATCGGATGGTTCATCGACGCCTTCCTGATCGCCACGGAGAACACCGTGGCACCCATCGTCTGGAGCAGGCGTTCGACTTCCTGCACGAACGCTCGGTTCTTCGCCCGTTTCCACGGGTTTGGCTTGACGATGTCCGGTGACTTCAGCTCCCACGTCTGCGGCATCCCGCGGGTGGGAAAGTGCGCCCGCTTCGCACCGAGGATCCGTCGCGACAACGTCGGGTAGTCATCGGCGTCGACGGCGAACCCGCCGATCACCACTGCTCTCGACGGATGGTTGGCGTCGGGCTTGCCCGAGTCGTCCAGGTACAGGATCCGCGTCGTCACCAAGATCTCCTCGAGAAGCGAACACCGATGTTGTGTCGGCGGAACCCACCCGTCGAGGTGATGAACGAGCGGGCTGGCGCCGCCGACGTGAGCTTCTGGAGGGCTGCGGCGCCACGTTCCTTCATGTCGGACTGGTCGACGAGCAACAGGTCGCGTCCGAGGACCGAGATCCGATTCTCAGTTGGTTCATTCACGGTCACCTCCTCGGCCTCCTGGCCACCAGCCGTCGCCGACGGTCGAGTCGCCAGCCAGTGTCGCATCCTGAGGCGCGAGGTGGGCCAGTGCCCCTTGCGCGCCGCCCAAGTCACGACCAACACCGTCGAGGGCGGAGCGTGCTCGGCCAAGCGCACCCACCGCGCTTTCCACGAGCACGTCCGGTGGTTCATCTGTTCCAGCGTCGCAGCGGTAGCCCGAACCGATCGGACCGCAGAGGTGACGCGAGACCTGGTCGATGGCTTGTGGGAGCCGTTCGACGAGGACGCGCACCTCGGTGAGAACTCGGTAGAGATCGGCGACGTCCTCCCACCCCGGTGCCCCCACCGAAGGCGGAGACAAGGTGAGGTGGTTCAACACCCGGACGGCTTCTGCCGCCTCCTCAGCAGCC
>CAZVVS010000768.1:0-1587 GCA_964630585.1 uncultured Gordonia sp. | reverse complement strand
GGTTCGCCTGTCCGAGGCGCGCCTTGCGCGCGAACGCCGGGTCGGCGAACCGCATCAACACCTGCATCGCCTGCAACCAGGCCTGCCTGGACCACATCTTCAGGCATCGGACGGCGAGCTGCCTGGTCAATCCGCTGGCCGGGCGGGAACTCGACTGGGTGGTGCGTCCTGCGCCGAAGGCGAAGCGCATCGCGGCGATCGGCGCGGGTGCGGCCGGCATGAACTTCGCGTTCGTGGCGGCCGAGCGCGGCCATCACGTGACCCTGTTCGAGGCCGGGCCGGAAACGGGCGGCCAACTGCGCCTGGCGCGCAACGTGCCCGGCAAGACCGAGTTCGACGAGATGCTGCGCTACTTCAAGGGCCGGCTGGCCGAGGAGCGGGTGACGGTCCGGCTGAATTGCCGGCCGACGGCCGGGCAGCTCGCCGGTGGCGACTTCGACGAGGTCGTGCTGGCCACGGGGGTCAGGCCGCGCGAACCGGACATCCCGGGCATCCATCGCCCCGACGTGCTGCGCTACGACCAGGCGCTGTCGATGGACTTCGAGGTGGGCGAGCGCGTGGTCGTCATCGGCACGGGCGCGATCGCCTACGACATGGTGGAGTTCCTGCTCGGCGACGAGCCCAACACGCCGCCGGCACTCGAGCCCTTCGCGGCGGAATACGGGCTGGACCTGAGCGCCCGATCCGCGGGGGGACGCACCGCCAGGCCGGAACGGTTGCCCGCACGCCGGCAGGTCACGCTGCTCCAGCGCAGCGATCGCCGGCCAGGGTCGTCGCTCGCGGTGACCACCGGCTGGATTCGACGCGACAAGGTGCAGCGTTTCGGTGTCTCGATCCTGACCGGCGTGCACACCCGATGCATCGACGATGCCGGCGTGCACTACACCACGCGCGACGGCAGCGCGGCGAGCTTGCCCTTCGATACGGTCATCGTCTGCACGGGCCAGGAGCCGGTGCGGGAACTGGCCGAAGAGGTGCGACGCGCGGCGCCTGCTCTGCCGGTCCACGTCATCGGTGGCGCGGACCACGCCGCAGAGCTCGATGCCCGGCGCGCGATCGAGCAGGCCTTCCGCTTGGCGCTGGAGATCTGATCGCCGAGCGCGAGCTCGGTGCGCGCATCGTCCAACGTCCGCCCGGGGCCTCGCGCTTCAGCCGCGACGAGGCCGTCGAAGCCGGACCCATCGCGTCGGCTCGCGCGCAGCGAACCGGATGCTCAGGCGGTTGCCGCCGCCGCGTCGGCGGCTTCGAGCAGGAACGCGACCATGCGCTCGCGCACTGCCTCGGCAAACGCTCAGGCCACACACGACCGACCAGGGTTCACACGCGGCTTGGATTCGGCTCAGTTTGGTTATACAATGATTGGCTCAACCATTGAACTATTAGCGTCGACGATCGTTGCAGCAACTAAACCGCACAAGGAGATGAGAGTCATGAATGCAGGCAAGAGGGCGCTGATCCTGGCGTTGACCTTCATTGGAGCGAGCACTGCATTCGCTCAAGCCGAAAACGTTCCCTCCCACCCCATCACCATCGTCGTGCCCTACCCCGCCGGCGGCACCAGCGACGGGCAGGTACGCATGATCCAGG
>CAZVVS010000767.1:0-1588 GCA_964630585.1 uncultured Gordonia sp. | reverse complement strand
CGGCGTCGCTGACCCCGGGCGGGTCGACGTCATTGCCGAGGTGCTCCGGCAGCGTGGCATGGACCGGGCGATGGTCGTGCACGGCCACGACGGCCTCGATGAGCTGACGACGACCGACCGTTCGCTGGTCATCGACATTGTGGACGGTGAGGTCGCTCGGTGGGAGCTCGACCCAGCGGACGTCGGCCTGGAGCGCAGGTCCGTCGACGACATCGCTGTGGGTGATCCCGCGGCGAACGGAGAGGTTGCCCGGCGTGTGTTGGGCGGTGAGCTCGGTGCTCACCGCGACCTCGAGCTGCTGAACGCCGCGGCAGGACTGGTCGTGGCCGAGGTCGCCGCCGTCCTGTCCGAGGGCGTTGCTCGGGCGGCGATGGCAATCGACGACGGGGCGGCAGCCGCCGTGCTCGATCGGCTGGTGGTTGCGTCGGGCGGCTCGCCCTCCTGATCGGCGTAGTCGCCAAAGGTTCGCAACTGCCCGCGGTCGCATCGGCCGGGAACGCCGGTACCCTGCGCGACCATGGCCAACCGATTCCCGTTCCTACCGCGCGGTACCTCGATCGTCGGGGTTTCACTGCTCGTCGCGTCGACGCTCCTGGCGGGATGTGGTGACCCCGGTACGATCACCGTCGGCCAACGATCGACCGAGACCCCGGCGACGGTTCCGGGGGCCGTGGAGACTCCGGGGGCAGCCGGCGCGACGCTGGCGTCGTTGCGGCAGTCCGGTGAGAACTCGGCCGCGGTCGAATCGGCCCGGTTCGAGATGACGATGGCGATCGGCGACACACCGTTCATGACCGTCGAGGGTGAGATGGGCAACGGCACAAGCCGGCAGTCGACGAAGATGTCGATGCCCGCAGTACTGGACGGCGAGGGGCTCGACGAGGAGCTGCCGGAGGCGGACATTCCATTCCTCAGCGGCGACATGACGATGGAGACGATCGTCACCGCTGACGCGAGCTACGTGCGCGGTTCGCTCGTCGGGATGATGGCCGGGTTCTTCGGGAGTGACGGTTCGACCACCGATCAGTGGTACCGCATCGAGTTGCCGAGCGACGCCGACGGCTCTGTCGCCGAGGAGTTCGGCGCATACGACGCCGGTCCCGGGACGGCGCAGCTGTTGGCCGGCGCGTACGGCGACATCACGACTGTCGGAACCGAGGACGTGCGGGGAGTCGCGACGACCCACTACCGGGTGGACATCGACCCGTCCGAGCTCACCGACGACAGCTTGGACGACCTCGTCGGCGACCACACCTTCCCCCTCGATGTGTGGATCGGCGATGACGGGATCGTTCGTCGCACCGTCATGGAGATCGAGTGGCCCCAAATGGCCGGTGAGTCGGGGTCGGCGACGGTGACCTTCGAGATGTTCGACGTCGGTGCCGACATCACCGTCGAGGTGCCGGCCGATGCCGAGACGCTCGACATGGAGAACCTGCTCGACTTCGACGACATGTTCGGCAACTGAACCGGCATCGGGTGGCGTACTTCGGGCTCAGCGGTGCCGATGATCACGGGTGAGCCTGAAGTTCGACGTCAGTCTGGCACCCTGCCGGGCATCGGAACCGGAGTGATCGTTGAGGAGAGT
>CAZVVS010000766.1:0-1590 GCA_964630585.1 uncultured Gordonia sp. | reverse complement strand
CAAGGTCAAGGGGAAGAAGGCGACCGTCGTCTTCGCCTCGACCGACCCGACCGGAGGCACCTACGACTGCGAGCTCGACGGCAAGCCGCTCAAGGGCAAGTGCTCATCGCCGCTGAAGCTGAAGCTCAAGCCGGGCAAGCACAAGCTGACCGTCGCCGCGGTCGACCTCGCCGGCAACGCCGACCCGACGCCGGCGAAGGCCAAGCTCAAGGTGAAGAAGCCCAAGAAGGGCAAGAAGGGCTGAGCGCCCCTACTTCTTCCGCTTCTTCTTCTTGACCTTGAAGGTGCTCGCGTCCGGCGTCGCGTCGACGCGTCCGACGGCGCTGGTCGCGGTCACCTCGAAGGTGTGCGTTCCCTTCTTCACCTTCGCGGCGTAGGGGCTGGTGCACGGAGCGGCCGCCCCGCCGTCGAGTGAGCAGGCGAAGCTGGAGCCGGCGACGTCGGCGGAGAACTCGAAGGTGGCCGTCGCCTTCTTCTTCCCCTTCACCTTCAGCTTCGTCGGGACCTTCGTGATCGTCGTCTCGGGCGCGGGGCACGGCGCCTGGGTGGAGGCGAGCTCCGTGCAGAGATCCTGGGTCTCGTCGCCGAAGCCGTCGCCGTCCACGTCGGGCTCGAGTTGGGCCGAAAGGTCCAGCAAACGGCCCGAGATGTCCGCACTCACCGGATAGACATCACCGACCGCGGGCTCCGGATGGCTGCCGCCCCAGAAGCTCACGACGTCGCTGGCATTGGGCGAGGCCGTGTGGCAGGGCGCCGTCACCATCGGGCCCATCCACAGCGCGGGCTTGTCGCCGGCTTTCACCGGGATCCGGGTCGAGAACGTGTTGAGAGCGCCGCTGAGGACCGTCTGCGACGGTGTCGAGCCGATCACCGTGTAGTTGTCCGGCGACGTCTCCCGGACCGCCTTCATGATCAGCTGAGCGGTCACTCCGCCTCCCATCACCGACCAGCTGGTGATCACACCGTCGGTGGGGGCGGCGTACTGCGGGCTGTCCCCGGAGGACTGGTCCTGAACGAAGAGCGTCGCCCCCGCGCAGGCGAGCACGCTGGCGCTGCTCGCCGGAGTGCTGCCGAGCGTGGTGGCCGCGGAGGCGGTACTCGCAATCCCGAGGGCGGTGGCGGCGATCAGGACGACTGACGAAAGGAGCTTCAGGTTGCGCATCGCGCGCATCCTAGAGCGGGAGCAGGCACGGAACCGTCGGTTCCCTCGTCGAGGGCTGTGCGTCGCCGTTCTCGGCCCTCAGCCGTCCTTGGCGATGAACTCCCGCAAGCGCGCGTCCGCCTTTCCGCGGACCTGAGAGCGCAGGAGCGGCGTCCACCCGAGCAGCAATCCAGGGGCGCCCAGCGCCTGCCGCGACCACTTGTGGAAGTCGAAGTCGTCGCGGTGATCGGCGATCAGGCCGTCGGTGAAGCGGAACGTCGCGCGGACGTCGTTCATCACCGGCCGCCCGGTCTGGGTGAAGGTGTAGTGCGCCTGCCAGCGGGCGGTCCCGGTCTCGTCGTCGGCTTCGTGCTCGACCAGCTCGATCCGAAGATCGTCGGAGGCGCCGGTGAGCATCCGCCACATCTGCCCGGGCTCCTTGCCGTTGA
>CAZVVS010000765.1:0-1597 GCA_964630585.1 uncultured Gordonia sp. | reverse complement strand
GCCGCCTCGAAGCGTTCCAGCAGGTCGAGGACCTGCGGCGCGCGCGGCCCGACGAGGTCACCGAGAAGCGGTTCGACGCGCTCCTCCTCCTCGTCGGTCAGCTCGACTCCTCCGGGCGGGATCCACACCGACGCTGCCGCGAAGTCGCCAGCGATCCAGACCCACGGGTACCGCAGCGCGCTCCCGACGCAGAACCGCCACCACGTCGCCATGCCCTCGAGCTCCGGGAACGCCCAACGCCAGAGTGGGTCTCCCGCGAACGCCTCGGTGAGCATCTCGGTCAGCCGGTCGAGATCGCGGGCACCGGCCGTCCGCACATTGATCCGGGACTCCTCGGCCACCAGGCGACTCTCTCCGACGCGAGGTCGCCTGGCAACCCGCCCGCACGCCAAACGCCGACGCGGCTCCCGCTTTTCGTCCAAAGCGACAGCGCCGTTAGCGGGTTCTCATGCGGAGATGGCGTGGGCGGCGTGCCCCTGATGGACGGCGGCGTGGAGTTCGTGTGCCTCGTCGATCGAGGGGTGCGGGTCGACATCGAAGACGACCTTCTTAATCGTGCCGGTGAACGCGAACGGCTTGCGGTCCTCGTAGGCGAGATCTACGACACCGCCGTTGTCGCGGCCGATGTCCATGCCCGCGTAGCCGGAGAAGCGGAACGGCACGGTGTGCTCCATGCGGCCGCCGCCCACCTTCTCGTCGTTGATGAAGAGCGTGGCCTCACCGCCGGTTGCCGGCTTGGCGCCATCGGCGGCGAACTCCATACGCACGGTGACCTCGCCCTCGGGCAGCGGCTCCTCGGCCTGCTGGCGGAAGATGAAGACGCCCATCATCGAGTAGGTGTGCGTCAACTTCCCGCCGTCGACGAAGAGCGAGAAGCCACCGAGATGGTCTGCTTCGGCGACGATCACGCCCTCGGCGCCTCCGGGCGGGATGACGAGGTCGGCGCTGATCGCGTACGAGTGGTTGTAGATCCGCGGGATCATGCCCGCGAGGACGTTCTGCACGCCACCGCGGAACTCGTGCCTTGTCGCGGTGGGGAGCGGTGGCACCATGCCGAAGAAGCTGGCGAGCGGTGCCATGAGGGGGAGGACGTTGTACTTCTCGGCCTCCTGCCAGAAGAGTTCCTTGAGCTCCTTGACCTTCTCCGGATGCTCGGCGGCCAGGTCGCGCGCCTGCGTGAAGTCGTCGGGAAGGTAGTACAGCTCCACCGGGTCCTTGTCCGGATCCCACACGCCGGGGGCAAACGGCTTGATCGCCTCGGGCGTGAGGACCCACGGGATGCGCTCGGTGCGCATCGCCAGCCACCAGCCGTCCTTGTACATCGCACGGTTGCCGACCGTCTCCCAGTACTGCTGCGTGTGGCGCTCGGGCGCCTGCGCGTCGGTCAGCGAGTCGGCGAACGTCGCGCCGTGCATCGGCTGCTGCTCGATCCCGTCGATGTGCGTGGGCATCGGGATGCCGGCGATGTCGAGGATCGTCGGGCCGATGTCGGTCACGTGCAGGAAGTGCTCGCGCAGTGCTCCGTTCTCGCGGATCGTCTCGGGCCAGTGGATGACCATCGGGTTGCGCGTGCCGCCCAGGTGCGAGCCGACCTGCT
>CAZVVS010000764.1:0-1599 GCA_964630585.1 uncultured Gordonia sp. | reverse complement strand
ATTTCGATGCGGTCTTCGCGCGCTACGGTGCGACGCGCGCCGAGCTTATCGACCTTTATCGGTCGCAGGCATGGTTCAAGGATGGGCTGACGCGCGAGGAGTCGCTGTTCGTTGAGCGCGGTATCAGCTTCGTAGCCAAGTACGACGGACCGCGGTCGGCGACGATCGGCGAAGAGACGATCCGCCGCAAGCTCTACCGCTACGACAAACTCCAGCTCAGCAGCGGCGAAGTGGAGCTGATCCTGATCTACGAGCCCGGCGACAACGCTGAGCGCGAGCTGAACACGATCAAGCAAATCCTGCCCGTCCTCGAGCAGGTGATCGGCGTCCCGTACCCCGAGAAGGTGATGACCTTCGTCAACGGCGACTTCGGCATCAACGACTTCAACGAGGGCGAGTTCATCCGCATCGACGACTGCTGCACGATTTCGTCGTTCATCCTCGCCCATGAGCTGTCACACACCTACTGGACGGTGGGCCCGTCGTGGTTCAACGAAGGCATGGCCGATCTCTTCGCCGTGATGATCATTGAGCGCCTCAACCAGGGCATTCCAGAGGGCTGGAAGGGTGAATCGCGGGAGCTCGCCTCGTACTACGCCCAGCGCAAGCAGGCTGCGGCGCGCTTCCCGGCGAAGACGCTAACAGCGCGCCTGACGGAGGAAGGGCTCTACGAAGCGGCGGACGTCTTTCTCTACGAGATTCGCGAGATCCTCGGTGCAGAGGATTTCCTGGCCGCGGCGAAGCGGGCGTATCTCACCTCTGACTACGCGCGCATGAACCTCAGCGACTTCCGCATTGAGGAGGTCTTCCTCCAGTTCGCCGAGGGCGATCAGCAGGAGCAGATCAAGCAGCTGTTCAACAAGATGATCTGGGGCGATAACGGTCAGAAGTACGAGGCGTTCAAGGAGCGAGAGGCGAACCCCTAGCGCTCGCGCCGCAGCTGTGAGACCTGTTCGCGCAGACGGCGTGCCTGGTAGAGGTGCTCCAGGTCGTGCTCGTGCATCTCGCGGACGACGTCGTGGATCGAGATGCGGCCGCGGTACGGGTGAAGACCGCGGCGCTCCGAGCCGTCCTCGTCGAGCATGCGCAGTAGCCAGACGGTCTCGTCGCGGGCGTAGGCGTACTCCTGCAGGAGCTGGTCCGCGTCGTCGTCGCGGTAGTCGCGCTCGGAGGGCAGTACGTCGATCGCCTCATGCGGCAGGCGGGGCTCGCGGCGGTTCGCGATCAGCTCAATCTGGCGCTGATAGAGCTGCTCGGCATCGCGCATGTGGGCGGCGACTTCTTTGAGGCACCATTCGTCCTCGTATGGCCTCCAGCGCAGGTGCCGTTCACGTACGCCAGAGAGCTGCTGATAGAGCTCGCCCGCGGCTTCGCGGACGGCCTTCATCAGCCATCGCCGTTGTCCTTCTTCTGCCGCCTGCATCACGGCTTAATGATATGACGGCGAGACGCCGGCGTCCGTAGAACGGCCGATCCGCCTGTGTTAAAGTTGCTCTTGGCGGGGTTCCTTTGAAGGGGACCACTTGGGGCGAGTTCTTCACTTCTTTTCTCCCGGCCGGATCATTCTGGTCGCAGTGATCGTGGCCGCGGTGTACCTCA
>CAZVVS010000763.1:0-1600 GCA_964630585.1 uncultured Gordonia sp. | reverse complement strand
AAAGACGGCACCGAGGGTCTGCGCACCGCCTTCGGTGCGATCATGGTCGCCGGACTCATCGGCCTGGCCGTGATCCCGCTGTTCGCCAAGATCGTGCGGCTGTTCCCAGCGGTGGTCAACGGCACCGTGATCACGGTGATCGGTTTGTCGCTCATGCCGGTCGCGGCCCGTTGGATCACCGGCACCGAGACGATCAAGGTCAACGGCGAACAGGTCGGCAACCCGGACTTCGCCAACCCCGGCAACATCGGGCTCGCCATGGCGACGCTCGCACTGATCCTCGTGTGCTCCAAGGTCCGCCGACTGACCCGCATCGCGATCCTCCTCGGCCTGGTGGGCGGCACGATCCTGGCGGCGCTGTTCGGCAAGATCAACACCGCCGGGGTGGGCAAGGCCGCCATCGTCGGCTTCCCCGAGCCGTTCGCCTTCGGCATGCCGGTGTTCCAGGTGGCGGCCATCGTCTCGATGACCATTGCCCTGCTGGTGATCATGGTGGAGACGACCGCCGACATCCTCGCCGTCGGCGAAGTCGTGGAGACGAAGGTCGACGCCAAGCGGGTGGCCCGCGGACTGCGCGCCGACATGGGCGCCTCAGCGATCGCGCCGGTCTTCAACGCCTTCCCCGCCACGGCATTCGCCCAGAACGTGGGCCTGGTCGCGCTGACCGGTATCAAGAGCCGCTATGCCGTCGCCGCGGGCGGCGGCGTCCTCGTCCTGCTCGGCCTGTCACCATTGGCGTCGGCGGTCGTCGGGATGATCCCGACGCCGGTGCTCGGCGGCGCCGGCATCGCCTTGTTCGGTACCGTCGCAGCGAGCGGCATCCGCACGCTGGCGAAGGTCGACTACAGCGGGACCACCAACATCCTCGTGGTCGCCGTCGCGATGGGCATGGGCCTGGTGCCGGTGGTCTCACCGCACTTCTGGTCGGGACTGCCGACGTGGGCGGGCACCGTCCTCGAGTCGGGCATCAGCTCCGCCGCGATCACCGCGGTCGCCCTGAATCTGCTGTTCAACGAGTGGCGCCCCATCGAGCCCTCCGGCATGGCGCTGGCCGCGGCCCGTGCGCGCGACATCACCGATGTGGAGCTACGGATCCTCGCCGAGGGCGGCTCCTTCGAGGCCGGCCAGACCGTCAAGGTGAAGGCCGCCGAGGCGGCCCCGCCCACCGCGCACTGACCAGCGGAAGCGCCGCAGAACACACCTGTTGCCTGCGGGAAACACCGCGACAACAAGCCCTGCCTACCGTGGCGGTAGTCCCTTTGGAGGTCCCGCCATGCTGCAGGTGCGCCCTATCGTCGACGACGACGCGCCCAACACCGGTCGGGGTTTCCGCAGTGCCCGGACGGATCGGGCGCAGACAGCGCTCGACCACTCCCGCCGGTTGCTGTCGTCGCTGGCGGCCGGTCGCGAACTCGACGACCTCGCTTCGACGGTGGTGCGCGCCACCGGGATCGGGTGCCAGATCCTGACGGCGACCGGACGCCGGGTCTGCGCGGTCGGCCACCGCCTGTCCGAGGACGAGGTCGACGAGGTGCTGGCGGCGGCGCAGCAGGGTCACCACTTCCCGCTCGCCGCGCTGGGTCGCACCGTGATCCCGGTG
>CAZVVS010000762.1:0-1609 GCA_964630585.1 uncultured Gordonia sp. | reverse complement strand
CATTCCGTTACGGAAGCTGCTGTTGGAGGTGATCGAAATGCTGCAACCCCAGATTACCAAATATGGGGCGCAAATCGATCTGGCAGAGGCTTTGCCGGACGTTCGCGGAGACAAGACGCTGCTCATGCAGATTTTCGCGAATCTGCTGGAGAACGGCATGATTTATCAGCAGCCAGGTATCTCGCCCGTGGTGCGCGTTGATTGCACGATCGAACCTGAGGCCGTTGTGGTCCGCGTGGCGGACAATGGTCTGGGTATCGATCAGGAGTTTCACGAAAAGATCTTCAATGTGTTTCAGCGTCTGCACAGCGCGGAACACTATCCCGGAACTGGCATTGGCCTCGCAATTGTGCGGCGCTCGGTCGAACTGCTGAATGGCAGTATCTGGCTGGAGTCCACCGTCGGCGTTGGTAGTCAGTTCTATGTCAGATTACCGCGCCCAACAGGATTATAAGGAACAACCATCGTGGTCTCACGGATCAACGGCTTAGGGCATATCTTACTGGTGGAAGATAACCCCATGGATATCGCTCTCACGCTGGATGCCTTTAGCGAAGCCGCTCTGAAAAATAGTATCCATGTGGCGAATACCGGTCAGGAAGCCCTCGATTATTTGTTTGGTACGGGCAAGTTTAGCGATCGCGAGCACTACCCTCTGCCCGATCTCATTTTGCTGGATTTGAAGCTGCCGGGCATCGATGGCCATGAAGTGCTGCGCCGGATCAAACTGGCGCCTGTGCTCAAACGTCTGCCGATCGTTGTTCTAACTTCATCCAAAAAAGACACCGACTTGATCCAAAGCTATGATAATGGTGCCAACAGTTACTTGATTAAGCCCGTCTCAACCACTGATTTTCTGGCCGTTGTTCACCAAATTGACCAGTACTGGTTAACTCTGAATATTGGCCCGCCCATGGGAGACGTTTGACAACTATGAGCACCCCGATACGTGTCTTGCATGTTGATGATAGCGCGCTGGATCGCGAGTTGATCCGGGACGCGCTGGAACATGACAGTGCGGACTTCACTGTGATCACGGCCTCCGCTCGTCAGGAGTTCGAACAACAGCTCACCCGCGGTGAATTCGACGTGGTCGTGACGGACTTCAATATTTTGGGTTTTGAAGGCGTACAGGTCATCGACGCAGTGCATGCGCACTACCCGCATTTGCCTGTGATTGTGGTCACGGGCACCGGGTCGGAGGAAGTGGCGGTCGAAGCCATGAAACGCGGGGCGGCAGACTACGTCATCAAATCCCCGCGTCACATTCGCCGCTTGGCCACAACGATTCAGTCGGCGTGTGAGCGTAAGCGCCTGCTCGCGGCGCGCTTGCAGGCAGAAAGTGACCTGCGGCGGAGCGAGGAGCGACTGAGTGCTTTCGCGCAAGCGCTGCCAGATCTTGCGTTCATTTTGGATGAAGATGGACGTTTGATTCAGCTATTGCACGACCCGCAGATGGTTATTCTCCCGGAACACCAATTAGGTCGGCCCATCGACGAGGTCTTTCCGTCCCCTGCTGCCGATCTGATCATCGACGCAATTCGCCAGACGGTGGCAACTGGATATACGCAGCAATTGCCGGTTTTGTTCTCCCCATCCTTATGGGTGT
>CAZVVS010000761.1:0-1620 GCA_964630585.1 uncultured Gordonia sp. | reverse complement strand
GAGCGCTCCGACCGCTGACTGCGACCCGCCACTTGCCACCCTCCACCCTCCTCACCTCCCACAACACCCTCTCCCTGGCCACCACCGGCCCGGACGGAACGCCGCACGCCGCGGCGGTCTTCTACGCCGTGGACGACGACCTGACCCTGTATTTCCTCTCCGAACCGAAAACGCTGCACGCACAACACATCGGCGCCGGGGCGAGGGTGGCGGCCACGATCGAGGAGAACAACCAGGATTGGAAGAGCATCCGGGGTCTGCAATTGCACGGCTGGGCGGAGCCATGCGCGGGGATCGAGGAGGAACACGCCCGCGCGGTCTACGCCGCCCGCTTTCCCTTCGTCGCCCGCACCGAGGCGCTGGCCGGCCCGCTCTCCCGCGCCCGCTACTACAAACTCACGCCCACGTGGATGCGGTTGATCGACAACAGGCTGGGGTTTGGGCATAAGGAGGAGTGGGGAGAGGGAGGGACGCAGGGAGGGGGAACAGGTAGACAAGTAGACAAGGAAACAGGGGCGGTGGCGTAGGGGGGTGAGGAGCTTTGTGGTTGGGGATGGCTGCGATTTTGGGTCGGAGCCGAATTTGTGTACTCTGACTACATAAATTTAGCCGAATTTGTGTAGTGTGTAATCGACATGCCTCCATCCGCAGCCCAAACCCTGACCATGCAGACCAATAACCAATCCCCAATCTCCCCTCCCCCTCCCCGCCGCAGCGACGACAAGGGCGCCGCCCTCGGCCACCCCTCCTATGTCTGGCGGGCGGGGCAGGAGCGGCGGCTCGACCTCATCCGCCGGTGGGCGCGGGTGCAAGGGGCGGATGTGTTGGTGGACGGGGCCGGGGTGGGGATGTACAGCTGGCATCTGGCCGCAGCCGGGGCGCGGGTCGCCTCCATCGACATCGACCACGCCAGCATGGTCATCGCCAGCCAGACCGTGAACAACTGTATGGTGGCTGCCTGCGAGGCGCTGCCCTTCGCCAGCGCCAGCTTCGACACCGTTTTCTCGCACGAGGTGCTGGAGCATGTGCGGGATGATGCCGCTACTCTGGCCGAGGCTGCCCGTGTGCTGCGCCCCGACGGCCGCCTCGTCCTCTTCACGCCCAACCGCCTCTACCCCTTCGAGACGCACGGCCACTATTGGCGGGGCCGCTATCACTTTGGCAACACGCCGCTGATCAATTGGCTGCCCGACGCCCTGCGCGACCGCCTGGCCCCGCATGTGCGCGCCTACACCCGCTCCGACCTCCGCCGCCTGCTGGCGCCCCTGCCCCTGCGCCTTCTCTGCTTCACCCAGGTCTATCCCGGCTACGACAACGTCATCTATCGCTTTCCCAGGCTGGGCCGCCTGGTGCGCGGGGCCACGTACACGCTCGAAAACACCCCCCTGCGCGCCTTCGGCATCTCCCACTTCCTGGTCGCGGAGCGCGCCTAGCAGGTGCAGGTGCGACGCACTTCCCAAGTGCGTCGCACCTGCTCGTCTTGGTTCTCCCGATCCCCTGTGCTACACTCCGACCAGTGGTCAGTAGTCAGTGGTCAGTAATCAGTAATCAGTGATCAGTAGTCAGTAATCAGTGATCAGTAGTCAGTAATCAGTAATCAGTGATCAGTAGTCAGTAACC
>CAZVVS010000760.1:0-1621 GCA_964630585.1 uncultured Gordonia sp. | reverse complement strand
ACTGCATCACCCCGGCCCCGTCGAGCTCTACCTACTTGCTCCAGCGGTTCGATTGGAAGGCCCGATGACCGGCTCGACGCTAACCGCGGCTCTTGTCTCCGTGGTATCGATCGCAGTGACCGTCTGGGCTCTGCTCCGACTTGGCGGGCCGGGGTTCGGGGCTGTTGGTCTGGTCACGACGAGCCTGATCTTGTGGGGGGTTGGTAGCCACGTTCCCGTGTCCATCTGGAACCCCGACATAGTCGTTCTGCCTTTCACCGCCTTCTTGACCTGCGCTCTGTTGGCGGCGGCTGGCCAGGCCAAGGCTCTTCCGGCGCTCGTGATCTCCGGCAGTTTCGTAGCTCAGACACACCTGAGCTACGTAGGGCTGGTGGGGATGATCGGTGCATGGGCTGCCGTCGTCACCGTGGTGTCCATCAGGAGATCCCGGCCGCCTTCATTAGTGCCTCACATCGCGGCTGGCATCGCCGCTCTGGTGCTGTGGATCCCTCCTCTGATCGATCAGGTTCGAGGTGAGCCTGGGAACCTCGGCCAGATCGCCAGGGCTCTGACCACCGGTGGCGGCGGCGAGTCGGTCGGCATCTCCGGGATTGGCCAGATGGGACGTGTGGTCGGGCTTCCTGCAATCGGAGTTCGTCCAGATGGCGACCTGGTCGACGTCATCGCGTCATCTGACGTCACCGGAGTGTTGCTGATGGCGATCCCGGTAGCGGTGTTGGCCGTACTGTTCGTGTTGGCCCGATCTCGCCGCCCTGACCTCAGCCTGGTGCTTGCCACCGTGGCGGTTGCCCTCGTCGCCGGCCTCCTGACCGCGGCCCGCATGCCCCTGAGCGATGGCGTCTTCTACCGCTACTACGCCATGTGGATGGTGCCGTTGGGAGCAATCTGCTGGGCGGTGATGGCCAGCGCCGGTTGGCAGATGAGCTCATCGTCGCAGCACTTCGCCAACCGGCGCACTCCGAGGCCGCTCCGTGGCGCGCCGGTGGGACTGGTGATCCTGATGGCGGTTCTCCTGGGCGTGTCCCTGCTCCCCCGGCCTGGCCGATGGGTGCCATGGGTCGTTCAAGAACGAATCGCCGGCGATCTTGCCCCCGCCATCGAGGATGCAGGTGGGCCAGGCATGGCCGTGGTCCGGTTTCGAGGACCGACTCCATACCTGTCCACGGGCTCGGCCGCGGTGCTGGCGCTCTCACGTCACGGCGGCGACGTCCTGGTAGACCCCGGTGCTCCCACGCCGGTGTTCCCGTGGCGTGAGTTCCGTCGCTACCGTGGCCAGGGCGGGGTGAACGAACTGTGGGTCGTCAGTGGCTCGGGCCAGGTGGCTCCTCCCGGTAGTCAGGTCGTGGCCCGAACCACCTCGCTCACACCCGAGGAACGACGAGATCTGGATCGACGTCGAACCGGGATCCAGGCAATCGTCGCTAGGGCCGGAGCTCACATCGGGCCCCGATCGCCCTCCGATGCGGACACCGCTGGCGCCGTCTCGGCCGTGCTCGAGGACCCGGGGGCTGCGCTGGCCGACGGCTCACTGACTGACCTGGCAATCCGCGGTTTGGTCACCGTTCCCGGCCTGTCCGCCGATGACCTCTACACCTTCCAGCGTCTGACCAACCCCGGCCAG
>CAZVVS010000759.1:0-1627 GCA_964630585.1 uncultured Gordonia sp. | reverse complement strand
CCGGCGGACAAGCGGACGTCTGGCGCGCCGTAGATGCGCGGACCCAACAAGTGGTGGCGCTCAAGTTGCTGCGAGGACACCACCTGATGTCGGCTGAGATGCACGAACGTCTCAAGCTTGAGGCCGACGTGCTGAGACGACTGCGACATCCGTCCATCGTGCGCTTGCTTCGTGAGGGCGAAGTCGGCGGCGAGCGATTTATCGTGATGGAACTCGTGATAGGACGGAGCTTGGCGCAAGTGTTGCAGGACCGCAGGGCCCTTCCTCTTGTGGAGGCTCGCCTGCTGCTTCAGCGATTGCGTAACGCGATCCAAATGCTGCACGGAGAGGACATACTGCATCGGGATCTTAATCCGAAGAACATTATGAGTCGGCCAACCGGCGAGCCGGTATTAATCGACTTCGGCGTGGCGCTTGGGGCGCGGGACGGAGACCGTGTGACGCGCCCCTTTGACCACGTCGGGACACTCGCCTACAGCGCGCCGGAACGGATCAACATGGAGGCCGAATACAACGCAGATGGACCGGAGGTAGACTGGTGGAGCTTCGGCGTGATCGCACACGAAGTCCTGCTCGGCCTGTTGCCGTTCAAGGTCGACGGACTCGCGCCGTTCGACGTTGAGATGGCATTCCGGCACCCAGACGGCCCCGAGCGGCGACCTTTTCCCGAGGACTTTGCGCCCGCGTGGCGGCAATTGATCGACTCTTGCTTGGAGCGCGACCCAAAGCGCAGACGGCCCGACTTCGG
The DNA here is from genome assembly GCA_964630585.1 of uncultured Gordonia sp. Taxonomy (GTDB): domain Bacteria; phylum Actinomycetota; class Actinomycetes; order Mycobacteriales; family Mycobacteriaceae; genus Gordonia. The sequence continues at coordinate 879 of CAZVVS010000759.1, read as the reverse complement.
CGCGCTGGAAGACGAAGAGTAGGCGCAGTTCGCTCACCGCCGCCGAAAGTCATTTGACGTACACACACGTCCCAGACAACTCCCCCAACCGACACGGAACACTGGTGATCTCCGCGGGCGGTCGCGAAAGGAACGCCACATCGCCGCCCACCTGATCCTTGGTCCAGGTCAGCCAATCGGGCGGCGCATGGTTGCGGACTTTGTCACGGGCTTCCTTGAGAGCAGCGACCTCGTCGGTCAGGTAGCCGACCCAACCTCGCTCGGCGATTAAAAGCACTGCGCCGTGGGTTGCAAGGAGTGTGATCGCGGTTAGTGCAATCAGCCACAGGCGATGAGCAGGGCGATCCCATCGGGCGCCCTGCACCGCATACCGCGCGAGGTCGGTGATGCGATTGGCGCCTTGCTCGATCAGATCGGCGATGCCGCGGTCGGCCCGTGCTCGGGCGTGTTCGGCGGCGATCCGAGTGAAACGGTCCAAGTCCAGCCGAACGGCTGCGGCCAGCAGGATCCAGGCGACGTCGTCTTCTGCCAACCGGGCTGACGCCCCGAGGCGGAGCAGCTCTCCCTGTTCTGCGTGGCCCAATCGTGAGAGCGCGTCGTCGCGCAGACTAGGCATAGACGGCGTCGGCCAGCGGCTGGCATTCGCGCAGCCAGCGAGCGAGCAAGGCGCGATCAACCAGCGGCATGCTGCCAACTTCGCCGTTGGAGATGGTTGAAAGCGGAGCGTCGATGGTGCGCAGCCGTGCAGTCACTCTGTCAGCAAGGGCGGGGAGCACCGTTTCCGGACCATCCCAGACCGCGCGGCAGTCATCGTCCCAGCCGAGGCGGTGCGGCGGACCGAAATAGGCGTTGAGGACGGCAATGCGCACGTCGGCGACG
>CAZVVS010000758.1:0-1633 GCA_964630585.1 uncultured Gordonia sp. | reverse complement strand
CGTTCTCCTGGCTTCGCTCCTCGTAGGCAACGTTCATTCGCTCACCCGCCAACTCGCCGCGGGACAGCTCACCGATACCGGTGATGATGTCGTTCAGCGCCTCCGCAACCGGCTTGGATGTGAACTCGGCCCGGTAGTTGTCCTCGTCCGGCGCCCAGGCGTCGGTGACCGACGTGAGATCGTCGATCAGCAGGTCGGTCACCGCAGACAGATACGCCTTGCGGCGTTCGGCGTTGGCTCCCGTGGTGTCGTCGCCGACAGGCCGCTCACCCGGACCGGTGTCGCTGAGGTCCTGGCCCCAGAGCAGGAACTCGATGGCGTGCCATCCGGTGGACAGGTTCGCCTCACCCCCCTGCTCGTTAGCCTCAGCCAGCACCTCCTTGGTGATCTCCGGGAAGTCGGCGGTGTTGTTGATGATTCCGGAGTCAGGCGAGTCGACCGTGTAGTCGATGTACTGCTCGTCGAGAGGCCAACCGTTGATCTGACCTTCCGGACCGGTCTCCTCGTTGTCGATCGGGCCGCCGTAGAACCGGAACGCCTCGGTGAGACCGTAGGGAGTCCGGGCCGCGATCCATGCCGACTTCGCCGATTCGAGGGTGGCGGCAACGGGCGAGCTGACGAACGCATCGACGGCGGTGTCGAGCTGCTTCGCCGCGGCGAGGCTTGCCTGGTAGGAGCGGTAGACCCCCGCCGCGTACTGAGCGATGTCTTCGCCCGCCAGCGTCTCGTCGATCTCGACCGCGCTGGTTGCAGCCGTCGTGGTGACATCGTCACCGCTGTCGGCCGCCGGATCGTCGTCTCCGCATCCCGTCAGCATCAGCGCTGTCACGGCCACAATCGCGGCTGACCGCTTCACACTCAGTACTCGACCCATTCGTCCTCCACTCGACAGTGTTTCGTGTTAGGGAACCCTAATACGAACCGGGCTCATGCCCGCAACCCCATACGCGAAACGGGGAGGGGCGTGAAGCCCCTCCCCGTTTCGTCTACTCCGCGACGCGGTCGAAACCCGAACCCAACCGCGTCGTGGCGGAACGTCCCGATCAGGGAGCGATGTTGTATGCCACGGTCAACGGCGCAGTGGGCTTCTTGGGGTCGGCGGCGCCGCCGCTTGTGTACCAGTACGCACCGTTGCCGGTCTCGATCTGGAAGTCGACGAAGCTCTGCGGCCACGATCCCCAGTAGCTGGCGTTGCCGGCGTTCTGAGCGACCTGTACGTAGCCCGACGGAAGAGTGACCGTGGTGCCGAGGTAGGTCGGCGTCGAGGTGAACCCGGTGGAGTTCGCTCCGCTGACCCCGGTGAAGCTCGCCACCGTGACGGTGCGGTCCGGAAGGGTGATCCGGATCGAGGGGTCGAGTTGGTCCGACTTGATGCCGCCGACGAGCGCCGTGAGGCTGCCCTGGCCGGAGGCGTTGATCTCGAGCTTCGGGTTCTTGATCCAGAACGGCGTGTAGGACCCGTAGAAGTTGATCGTGAACGTGCCCGTCCACTGGATGGTCGACGCTCCCGTGCTCGTGTTGACCGTGCCGGTGCCGCCGATGAAGCGGACCTTCTGGCCGTAGTTGCCGACGGTCGGCGTCACGATGACCCCGGTTCCGTCATGGTGACGGTGGGCCCAGTCGACGGCAGGCT
>CAZVVS010000757.1:0-1645 GCA_964630585.1 uncultured Gordonia sp. | reverse complement strand
TGGATCGACCGGATCCGCGAGCGCAGCTCCCGAATGGTTGCCATCGGACTACTTCTTCTTCTTCGTCACCCGAAGGGTCTCGGGCTCGACGTCGTCGGCGTTGAGGGCCGGCGCGTCCGGGTCGTTGACGACGCGCGAGCCGTCGCTGGCGACGAAGCCCTCCTTGAAGTTGTTCGTCGCCGTGGTCAGTGCGGCGATGTCGTCGTCGGACAGTGCGCCGCCACCGGCGATGTTCGAGTAGACACCGGCAGCGCTGTGATGCAGGTCGGCGAGCAACTCGGCCTCGAAGCGGCGGATGTCGCCCACCGGCACCGAGTCCATGAAGCCCTCACCACACAGGTACAGCGACACGATTTGGTCTTCGACCGAGACCGGGCTGTACTGGTCCTGCTTGAGCAGCTCGACCCAGCGGGCACCGCGCTCGAGCTGGGCCTTGGAAGCCGCGTCGAGGTCGGAGGCGAAGGCCGAGAAGGCCTCCAGCTCACGGTACTGGGCCAGCTCGAGGCGCAGGGATCCCGAGACCTTCTTGAGGCCCTTGGTCTGCGCGGCGCCACCGACGCGCGACACCGAGATGCCGACGTTGATAGCGGGGCGGACGCCCTTGTTGAAGAGGTCGGACTCGAGGAACACCTGGCCGTCGGTGATCGAGATGACGTTAGTCGGGATGAACGCCGAGACGTCGTTGGCCTTGGTCTCGATGATCGGCAGCGCGGTCATCGAGCCGCCGCCCATCTCGTCGGACAGCTTCGCCGCACGCTCCAGCAGACGCGAGTGCAAGTAGAAGACGTCACCGGGGTAGGCCTCGCGGCCCGGCGGGCGGCGCAGCAGCAGCGAGATCGCACGGTAGGCCTCGGCCTGCTTCGACAGGTCGTCGAACACGATCAGGACGTGCTTACCGGCGTACATCCAGTGCTGGCCCAGGGCCGAGCCGGTGTAAGGGGCGAGCCACTTGAAGCCCGCCGAGTCCGACGCGGGCGCCGCGACGATGGTCGTGTACTCCATCGCGCCGGCCTCTTCGAGTGCCGTCTTGACGCCGGCGATCGTCGAGCCCTTCTGGCCGATGGCGACGTAGATGCAGCGGACCTGCTTCTCCGGGTCGCCGGTCTTCCAGTTGTCCTTCTGGTTCAGGATGGCGTCGATGCAGACAGCGGTCTTGCCGGTCTTGCGGTCGCCGATGATCAGCTGGCGCTGGCCGCGGCCGATCGCCGTCATGGCGTCGATCGCCTTGATGCCGGTCGCGAGCGACTCCTCGACGGGCTGGCGCTGCAGAACCGTGGCGGCCTGCAGCTCGAGGACGCGGTCGGTCTCAGCGTCGATCGGGCCCAGGCCGTCGATCGGCGCGCCGAGGGGGTCGATCACACGGCCGAGGAAGTTGTCACCGACCGGCACCGACAGCACGTTGCCGGTCCGCTTGACCTCTTGGCCCTCCTCGATGTTCTCGTAGTCACCCAGGATGACCGCGCCGACCGCGTCGAGGTCGAGGTTCAGCGCGACGCCGCGGATGCCACCGGGGAACTCCAGCAGCTCGTTCGCCATGGCGCCGGGAAGGCCGCTCACGTGGGCGATGCCGTCGCCGGTGTCCACGACCGTGCCCACCTCCTCGCGGGTGGTCGACGTGTCCACCTCCTTGGTGTACGTGCTCAGC
>CAZVVS010000756.1:0-1645 GCA_964630585.1 uncultured Gordonia sp. | reverse complement strand
CCTCGACACCCGAGGTGGCCTAAACCAGGTCTCCGACCGGACCAGGACGGTTCAGCGCGCATCCCCTACGACGACACCACGCTGCCCGCATACCTGATCCCGGCACCGGGCGCCGCCGGGCAGAAGCGACCGACAATCATCTTCACCAACGGCTACGACGCCACGATCACCGACTTGTTCTTCGCCTCGGCCGTCGCCGCCGGTGCGCGCGGCTACCACTGTCTGCTCTTCGACGGCCCCGGGCAGGGCGAGATGCTGTACCACCACGGCATGCCCATGCGCCCGGACTGGGAGCACGTCATCAGCCAGGTCGTCGATTGGGCGGTGACCCAAGACATCGTCGACGCCGATCGGCTCGTGCTGAGCGGCTGGAGCCTCGGCGGATACCTCGCACCCCGCGGCGCCTCCGGCGAGCATCGGCTGGCCGCCCTCATCGCCGATCCGGGCCAGTGGGACGTCGGAGCGACGATGGTCACGATGGCGACCGCGATGGGTGTGTCCGCACAGCAGGCGGCCGATCCCGCGACGATGGACCAGGCCGCGCTCGACGCGATGATGTCGGCGATCAACGGTGTCCCGCGCCTCCAATGGTCCATCGTCAAGCGCGGATTCTGGGTCAACGGCGTCGACAACCTACGCGATTTCCTGGTCATGACGCTGCGCTACACCCTCGCCGACGTCGGAAAGAATATCGCCTGCCCCACCCTGGTGACCGCGGCCGAGAACGACATCCTCAGCAAGGGCGTCGGCCGATTCGCCGACAATCTCGGCAACCGCGTGACGACCATGGATTTCAGTGCGGCACAAGGCGCGGGTATGCACTGCGAGATGATGAACCGGACGCTGCTGAACCGTCAGGCCCTCGACTGGCTCGACGACATCCTCGGTGGAGCTCCGTGCGGGCAGTAGTCCAGCGGGTCAGCTCGGCACGGGTCGTCGTCGACGACGAGGTGGTCGGCGAACTCGACCTCGACGACGGGCGTCAAGGGCTCGTGGTGCTCGTCGGCGTCACCCACGACGACACCGACGCGCAGGCCGTCGCCCTCGCCGACAAGATCTGGCGGTTGCGCATCCTCGACGGCCCCGACGGCGGGCAGGCCGGCGCCGCCGATATGGAAGCGCCGATCCTGGTGGTCAGCCAGTTCACCCTCTATGCGAACACCGTGAAGGGCCGTCGTCCGTCGTGGAGCGCCGCCGCGCCCGCCGCAGTTGCCGAGCCGCTCGTCGACGCGGTGGCGGCAGCGCTGCGCGGCGCGGGCGCGACCGTTGCGACGGGCAGGTTCGGCGCGCATATGCACGTGGAACTGTGCAACGACGGGCCGGTCACGATACTTCTGGAGCAGTGACGAGGAGTCAGGCGCCGGGGCGCAGGGTGAGGATCCTCGGGCCGTCCTCGGTGACGGCGACGGTGTGCTCCCAGTGCGCGGCCCGGCTGCCGTCGTCGGTGACGACGGTCCACTCGTCGTCGAGCACGCTGGTCTCCTCGGTGCCCAGCGTCAGCATCGGCTCGATCGCGAGCGTCGAGCCGACGACCAAGCGCGGGCCGCGACCGGCGGGCCCCTCGTTGGCCAGGAACGGGTCGAGGTGCATCTCGCGGCCGATACCGTGACCGCCGTACCCGGCGACGATGCCGAAGCGGCGGCCG
>CAZVVS010000755.1:0-1646 GCA_964630585.1 uncultured Gordonia sp. | reverse complement strand
GCTCGCGCCCGGAAAGCCCCGACTCGGCGCGCACCGAGTTCAGCAGGTCCCCGGCCGCGGTCGCCAGCGCGGCGGCGAGTTCGACGTCGGACAGGTCGGCGGTCAACGCGTCGGGGATGGCCATCTCACAACCCTAGGTCGCGCAATATCGCCTCGGCGACGTCGCCGGCTGGGCCGTCCTCGGGGGTGACCACGATCTCCGGCACGGCGGGGGGCTCATACGGCGAGCTGATGCCGGTGAACTCGGGGATCTCACCGGCGCGGGCCTTCACATAGAGGCCCTTCGGATCGCGCTGCTCGCAATCGGCGAGTGGCGTGTCGACGAAGATCTCGTGGAACTCCAGCGCCTGATCCTCGTGGATCTCGCGGGCGATGGCGCGATCGGCGGCGAACGGGCTGATCATCGCGACGATCACCACCATTCCGGCGTCGGCGAACAGCGCCGCGACCTGTGCGGCGCGCCGGATGTTCTCCTGACGGTCGAGGGCGGAGAACCCGAGGTCGGCGTTGAGGCCGTGGCGCAGGTTGTCACCGTCGAGGATGTAGGCGGGACGCCCGGACGCGATGAGACGGCGCTCCAACTCGATCGCCAGCGACGACTTCCCCGACCCCGACAGCCCGGTCATCCAGAGCGTCGCACCCAAGTGCGTGCGCTGATCGCGACCGACCTTCGTCGTCTGCCACACGATGTTCGCGTTGCGCATGTGCGGACCGTTGATCATGCCCGCGGCGACGGTCTGGTTGGTCCCCTCGTCGACGAGGATGAAGCTGCCGGTCTCCCGGTTGCGCGCATAGGCGTCGAACATCATCGGTTCACGCAGGTGCAGCCAAACCCGGCCGATCTCGTTGAGCGCGAGCCGGTCGGCACCGGCATCGCGGTGCAGGGTGTTGACGTCGAGGCGGTAGGTCAGCTCCGACACTTCCGCGCGCGTCGACGACGTCGCGGCCTGCAGGACGTAGCGGCGGCCGGGTTCGAGGTCGGACTCGGCGGTGAACCAGCAGACCAGCGCATCGAGGTCGCGACCGACGTGCGGGCGGTTGTTGGGGCGGGCCAGCATGTCGCCGCGAACGATATCGATCTCGTCGGCGAGTTCGGCGGTGACCGCCATCCCGGCGAACGCCTCGTCGACCTTGCGCCCACCCGGGGCCCACAGGCTGGTGATCGTCGAGGTGAAGCCGCTGGGCAGCACCACCACCTCGTCACCGATTCCGAACCGCCCACCCGCGACGGTCCCCGCGTAGGCGCGGTGGTCGGAACCCTCGAAGTCCTGGGGGCGCACGACGTACTGGACCGGCAGTCGTGCGTCGATCAGGTTGCGGTCGCTGGCGATGTACACCTCTTCGAGGTGGTTGAGCAGGGCGCGACCGGTGTACCAGGGCATGGCGTCGGACCGGGTGACGACATTGTCGCCGGCCAGCGCCGAGATCGGGATGAACGTCAGATCGGTGACGGTGAGTTTCGTCGCGAACTCGGTGAAGTCCGCGCGGATCTCCTCGAACCGTTCCTGACTCCACTCGACGAGGTCCATCTTGTTCACGCAGATCGTCAGGTGCGGGATGCCCAGCAACGACGAGAGGAACGCGTGGCGCCGTGTCTGCTCGAGCACTCCCTTGCGTGCGTCGATGAGGATGATCGCCAGGTCTGC
>CAZVVS010000754.1:0-1652 GCA_964630585.1 uncultured Gordonia sp. | reverse complement strand
CAAGGTGCCGACCCACAGTTTTCCCGTATTGTCTTCACAGATACCCCATACTTCGTTGTCTATCGGGAATTTGACTACCGTATTTGCGCCGGGATTAAAACGGAGCAGGACGTCTTGTTTTCCGATCAGGATATCGCCGTTTTTGGCGAACAAGAGTGCGTGGTAGCTCCATCCCGATCCCGTGGCTTCCAAGCGGCGGCTTTGTCCGCTGCGGAGATCCAGTTCAAAACACCCGTTCCTTTCCAGGTTCGCATAGAGTTTGTCCTGTGCAGCCAGGATGCCCCGTATCGTAAACCCCTGGCCGGGTTTTATATCTTTTGTATAAAAACTAACCACTTATGAAACTCTTTATAAAACATATTTATGAATTATATATGAATAATCAAAATCTTGTGAAAGCATCTCATCTTTTGTATATCCTAAAACTGTTTCACAGTTTGATGATATATATTTTACAGGCCAATTTTTATCAAATTTCCACTCAACTACCACAACTGGACCACTAGAAAAAAGATTTCTCTCTTTTATCAAAGCTTTTTCTGTAAGTTTTTTCTCTGTAATATCTAATAGTGTCCAAATAAATCCTTTTGATAAATCACTATTATCAAGAGGTGTACCAAAAATAGAGCAAAAAATAGTATTCCCATTTTTGTGTTTAAAAGGAAACTCACAATTTGTTAAAATAGAGTTTTCAAATTTTTTATACTCTAGTGAGAATTTATCAAAAGACTCTTTTGAAAGGTGAATTCTTTCAAAACTTTGATTAAGTAGCTCCTCTTTTGTATAACCAAAAATTTCACAAGCAGTTTTATTTAAATTTAAGATAACTCTATTAGATGAAGCTAAGAATATAGCAACAGGAGTATTATCAAATAGTGCTTGATTGTATTTTAAACTCTGTTTTAATAACTCTTCATTTTCAAGCTCTTGTGTAATATCTTCAAAAGTAACTACAAATTCATCTAAATCAAAAATTGCGTCATTTATATTTTTTATAAACACTTTAAAAGTATGAAATTTGTTATCTTTTTTCATTTTTGCAAAGTGAGTTTTATTTGGATTTTTTGAAATATATTCAATCCAGCTTAGTTCACCTATTTGTGAAGATAAATAATTTTTTTCTTCTATAAAATGGTCACAAATACAGTTATATTTATTTGTAAACTCTGAAATAGATTTAAGATTAAAAAAGTTTAAAAATGCTTGATTTGCTTGTGTTAAATTTTTAGCATTACTACTTACTATTACTATACTATTTGAAGAGTCTAATATCTTTTCTGCTCTATTTTTTTGAATAGAGATTTGTTTATAAAATATATTAAAAGTATAAACAACTATTAAATATATAACAAAAATTGTAAATAAAGATATTAAAATTAAGTTTTTAACTACATTGTTAAAATCATCATAATATTTTGTTAAATCATGAAAAAATATGAAATTTCCTAAATTTTTACCATCATTTGAAAAGATATTAAAAAATTGTAAATTTAAGTGTTTATTGTCAAACTCTATATCTTGATTTTTATCTTCATATTTAAACTTCTCTAGATATTCTAAAAGTTTTGAATCAATAGCTTTTGATGTTAAAAAGTTGTTGCTGTAATTGTCATAAAAAACACCTTCAATATTATTAAAAAAAGTAACTGTAT
>CAZVVS010000753.1:0-1656 GCA_964630585.1 uncultured Gordonia sp. | reverse complement strand
GTTTGCCAAAAATGACGTGCAGTTCATCGACCCCACCGGCGTCGACCACGACCGCCTGGGCAAGGCGCTGAACAAGGCGCTCTACAACTACATGCACGGCATCTGCCTCGACCAGGACGTGCGTAGCTGGTTCGACGACCGCGTGCCCAAGCCGCGCGTCGGCCGCAACGTCATCGCCAAGGCGCTCGGCGCCCACTACGGCTGAGCATGCGCGTTCGCGACGACACCCCGCCGACAGCGCACGGCCTGCGCGTAGCATTGCTCTTCGCGCTCGCCGCCCAGCGCCTGAGCGACTATTACGAACACGGCCAGTGGCTGAGCGAAGCCCAGGGCGCCACACTGGCCGCCGACTGGCTGGCCCGCTCGAAAAACAGCCTGCCGCTCGCCGAGCGCCGCCAGATATCCGATCTCAGCGACCAATTCGCCCGCCAGATAGCCGGCCAGCTCTCCCGCGAGGCCGGTCTATACACCGCCCACGAAATGATGGAAGCGCTCGATCCGAACTACGACTCGGAACTGGCGCAGACACTGCTGGCCGAGTGCGAACGGCTACTCTCGGGGACGGCGGCCGGCTGATCGGCAGGCTGAAGCCTGTGAGCCTGCCTGGGTAGCGGCGCTTGGCCACTCACTTCCGGGTGACAGCGACTATCGGCTACATTTCGTCCTTTCCGGGAGTTGAGCATGCAAAAAAGAGACGAAGCGCACTGGCAGGCGGTGGTTGGAAACTTTTGCCGACATGCTGCCAAGCACATATTGAAAGGCGCCACATTTGCCGAATTACGTGCCCGTCTGACGCCACTGATAGACGGCATGCTTGATTGCATTGGCATCCCTACCGAAGCTCGAACTCCAGGCTTGCGCGAAGCGATGGCGACGATGCTGGGCATGGATGTCTGGAACGTGACGCCCATCCCGGAAAACCGCTTTCGTCCGCGCAAACTGAACAAGCCCGAGCGCAACGCACCCTGCCCTTGCGGTTCCGGACATAAATTCAAGCAATGCTGTGCCAACCTGCCACCTCTCGATCTGGGCATTACCGAAGAATTGATGCTGTCCGAGGTATTGGGCCTGTTGCCGCAAAAGACGCTCAAGGAATTGCCGCTGCACGATCTGCACCCGGATGCCCTGGCGCTTGTCGCCCAGCGCTGGCTCGATGAGGGTGATGCCAAGAAGGCGATCAGTCTGCTGGAACGCTATTTCACAAATCTCGACAAGCTCGACAGTCGTGCCGAATGGGCAGCCGATACGCTGTTGAATGCCTATTTGGAGACCAACGCCCCGCGCAAGAAGCAAAAGTTTGTCGATGCGCTCAAGGCCGCAACCAATAAGGATTTACGCTCATGCGGCTGGCAACGGCAGGCAACGATTGATAGCGACCAGGGTAACTACATCGGGGCCTGGGATGCCTTTCGCGAGGCACAGCGGCATGCGCCCAACGCCCCAGCCTTGTCGCATCTGGAAGTGCTGCTCCTGCTCTCGGAAGGCCGCGATGTCGAAGCGAAAGCCCGAGCCGATTTCTGGATCGCCCGGTTACAGCGTGATGCCAAATACGACCATAGCGAGCTGATCACAGTGCTGCGCAACTTGGTGGGTAGTGATGCCGGCAAGTTGCAGACACTGCACGTCGCGCGTGGCCCACTGGGTATGCTGGCCGAT
>CAZVVS010000752.1:0-1657 GCA_964630585.1 uncultured Gordonia sp. | reverse complement strand
GCGCCTCGCGGTTCGAACGCGATCCGGGACCCCGCGACCAGATCCTTGACCGTGCCCCACCGGTAGACCATCGGGGCCGAACCCGACGAGCCCTGCCAGCTTTGGAGGAGCCGCTGGTTGCGCAGCCGTGACTGCGACTTCTTCTGTAGGTACTCCCGGTTGGCGACCATTTCCCGAGCGCCGCGATCGTCGGCCAGACCCGCCAAGTCGCCCCCACGGGAGCGACTCACCCATTCGGTCACGAACGCCTGGGTAAGGCGGTTGATGCGCGGGTTGTACTCGAAGACCCCAGCCCACCAGTCGTCGAGATCCCAGCGCTCTAGCTCGCCCGCCGATGCCTGCATCTCGTCCACCCAGTCCGACAAGGCATCGCGGTAGTAGTCCGTCTGATCACCCGCAGCGTCAAAGCCTCCGGCCACGTACGCCTCGGCCAGGAGCAGGTTGTAGAGCAGTGCTGCCCCGTGCATCACCAGTGAAAACAGGCGAGCATCCTCCAACACGGCCAGCACCGAAGCATCGGCCGACAGTGCTGTCGGGTCATCCCACGGTCGGGCCGCCTCCGGCACGTCAACCCCCTGCATCAGATGACTGAGCAGTGTGCCGGGTGAGCTGGCCTCGATCATCTCCCGTAGCCACGCAGCCTCCTCGGAACTAAGCGTGAACCCACCGGGCATCGCGTCGGGGAAGCCCTCCGGCGGATCAGGCACGCCACGGTGCCAGTGCGAGCGACCCCGCAACGCCAGTTCCTCGGTGGCCTCCGGATCGAGGTCAGCGAACGACGACGAGCGGCCCAGCTCGTCAACCGCTAGCGGCTGGGTGAGGATCCCGAACTGGGTGAGGCCACCCCAGTAGATCGCCGACGGAAGGATCTTCACGTTGACGCCGGCCTGCACGCCGATCAGACCCCGGGTGGCCCCTTCGGCACGGAGAACCTCGATGAGCCGCCGCTCGGTGTCCTGCACCCGTCGCAGCAGGTCGACGCCTGAGCGGCCACGATGCTCATGCAACTGGAAGACCCAGGGGACCATCAGGAAGTACCGGGCCCGCGTCTGAATCACCGAGACGCCGGGGAACAGCCGGTTCGAGAAGACATCGCGGATCTGGCCAACACCTAGCTCGTCCCGGCTCTCGGTCTCGCTGAACAAACGGACCAGCTCGCGGGCCCGCCGCTGATGCTCCGCTGACTGGTCAAGCCACGCGATCACCGATGGCATCGTGCGCCACCAGCCATCTCAACATGTCGCATCGGCCCCTCCAGCCCATCCCGAGTTCTGCCCATCTATACAGCCTCGCCGTGACCGGCGGTGTGATTTCGGGGACACCTCGGCGTGGATCGAGTTCCTCAAGTCCACCGGCTCCGCCGTGCATCGCCGCCTGGTCGAGGCAGTCGAATCCGAGACCACCATCGTGGTGCCAGAAGTGGTGCGCATGGAGTTGTTGATCGGCGGTACCTCTGAGGACTGGACCGTTCGTCGCCGTCGCATGCTCGACACGTTCGACGTCGAGCCGGCGGTTCCGCTGGTGGACTCCGAAGCGGCCGCCGCCATCCACCGAGCATGCCGCCGCGGCGGCGAGACCGTGCGCAACCTGCTCGATTGCCAGGTGGCCGCCACCGCCATTCGCATGGATCTCCCTGTCCTGCACCGAGACCGAGATT
>CAZVVS010000751.1:0-1679 GCA_964630585.1 uncultured Gordonia sp. | reverse complement strand
GAATGTCGCCGTCGTCATCGAAGAAGGATTCGGTCTTGAACACGATGTCCTTCGCCGAGTCGTCGTTTACATGAGCGATGGAGACCGTCCCCCAATCGGCTTGGACGGCCTCGAGCACCTGCATGGATCCAAACGCGCCGTTCCCATTCGAGAACCAAATCTCGATATCCGGGCCGAACCCGACGACCACGTCGTCCTTGCCGTCGCCGTTCAGGTCGCCGGCGACGACGTCCGCGGTGCCGGACGGGGTGTTGAGCGACGTGCGAAACGGCCCCGAGAACCCGCCGTGGCCGTCGCCAAGGATGGCTTCGAGGTAGTAGCTGGGCCCGATCAGCCCCACACGGACCACATCGTCGTGTCCGTCCCCGTTGAAATCACCTTGAGACACGTGCTGCAGCGTCGGTCCTTGGCTGACCGGAGTCCAGGTTTCACCGAAGCCGCCCGCGCCGTCGTTGAGAAGCGTGACCAGGGAATAGCCTGGATCGAAGGTTGCGACATCGATCGCGAGATCGACGCGCCCATCCTCGTCGAAATCTCCGGTGTCGAACCCTGTCAGCCCGTCGTACGAGTAGATGAGCTGAAGGAACGTCGCCGACGCGAGTCCTCCGCTGCCGTCGCCGAGGATCACCGGGCCTCCGTAGATTCCGTTGCTGTACACGTCGGCTCGGCCGTCGACATTGAAGTCGGCGACCGCGATTCCCTGGGAGTAGTCACGATACGACTCGCCCCACGGCAGAAAGGTGCCATCGCCGAAGCCGAGGAAGGTGTAGATCCGCTCGGCACCGCCGGCGATCAGGTCGGTGATGCCATCGCCGTTCAGGTCCGCCCCGTTGAGGCCCTTCATGTAGTCGTTTCGCGGGACGTCGAGGGTCCGGATCAGCGCACCGGTGCCGTCGTTCGAGTAGATCGCGAGGTTGTTCACCGCCGAGAAGTACTGATCGTGGACCAGCGCCACGTCGACGTCGCCGTCGCGATCGAAGTCGTCCAGGGCGATCCCTGCCGGCGCGGAATCGGTGCCAACGGGCGGCTTCACCGAGAACCCGCCGTGCCGGTCGTTGAGTAAGACGAACAACGACCCCGGCCCGCCCGTGAGTGGGGGTGAGGTCGCAACGACGATGTCGGCGTAACCATCCCCGTTGAAATCCGCCGCCCCGACCGTTTGCCCGGCGACGCCGAGCGCCACCAAGAGCGGCGCGGAGAACCCGCCTTGGCCGTCGGCCCAGAACACCTGAACCCCACCCGGGCTGCTCGCCGCCACATCCGGGTTCTGGTCGTTGTTGAAGTCCTCCACGACCAACCCATAAAGCCCGTCGGTGGACACGGAAAACACGGGCGGAAGAAAGCCGCCCGTCCCGTCCCCGAGCAGCACCGCCAGCTTCGTGTATGCGGAGGCCACCAAGTCGACGTGTCCGTCGCGATTGACATCTCCGGCACCCAGCCCGGCTACGCCTGGGATCGAGCCTAGTCCGACGGAGCTGCCGGTTGAGAACCGTCCGGAACCATCTCCCCAATGCCAGTAGACGCGATTCCCAGCCCCGAACGCGAAGTCGGGGTTTCCGTCTTCGTTCAGGTCCGTTGCGACCACCGCCTGCTGAGAGGTTGGCGACGTGGCCGCCGCAGCCACCTCTTCATCATCCAGGCTCGCGGCAGGGGATCCGGGCAGGATGAAGACCGGATAC
>CAZVVS010000750.1:0-1682 GCA_964630585.1 uncultured Gordonia sp. | reverse complement strand
ACTTTGACCACCGAGCAGCGTTCCGCTGCCCTGGAGAAGGCCACAAAGGCACGCCGCGCTCGGGCCGAACTGAAGGAGTCGCTCAAGGCCGGAGAGGTGTCTCTCGTGGAAGTTGTGAACCGGGCCGACACGGACGACACGGTCGGCAAGATGAAGGTCACCGATCTGCTTTCGTCGCTGCCGAAAGTTGGGAAAGCCCGTGCTGCGGCGATCATGGAAGAGATCGGCATCGCAGACTCGCGTCGCATTCGGGGACTCGGCCGGCAACAGCGCACCGAGCTGCTTGCACGGTTCCGGCTGAGTGCCTGACGGCGGCACGGACGTGTCGTCGGTGATGATCTGTACTAGGTAGGTAGGTAGGTCGTCCGTGCAGACTCGTCAGGCTGCTCACGCACACCAAAGGAGTCCGCCGATGTTTCAACACAAGATCTGCGGAATCAGATCCGCGTCGGACGCAGCCGCCGCAGTGAACGCCGGCGCATCGGCGGTCGGCGTGATCTGTGGCACCACGCACCGATCCGAGGACGCGGTGACGGCTGCACTGGCGAAAAACCTTGTTCGCCTGGTCCCGTCGTCTATTACAACCGTCCTCGTCACACACCTGACCAACCCGCGCGACGTCGTCAGCCTGGCGGATACGATCGGTGTCGACGTCATCCAACTGCACGGCGAGATCTCGCTAGCCGCAGCAAAACGAGTCCGCCGCTCGACCCACAGGCGGATTGTCAAGGCCGTGCACGTCGTAGGCCCGGACGCGTTGGCGGCCGCCATCGAAGCAGCATCCGTCTGCGATGCTCTGCTATTGGATTCGCGCACCGAGACTCGGCTGGGCGGAACAGGTCTCACCCACGATTGGGCGATCAGCAGGTTGATCGTCGAACAGGTCGGTCATCGTGTCCCGATAATCCTCGCGGGCGGTCTAACCCCCACCAACCTGCCAGCCGCAATCGCCGAGGTCAGGCCATTCGGTGTCGACGTTAACTCCGGCGTGGAGGACCCCGAAGGAAACAAGTCACGCGAACTGTGCGAGGCCTTCGTCACCGCTGCAAGAGAAGGCTTGAACCACGCACAACCCTGGCGACCAGCCGCTGCACAATGAGGCACATCCAAAAGGAGTCTCGAATGTCTGGACGGTTCACTACCGGCGACGTCGTTCGCGCAGTCGGCCATGCCGGCACCTGGTCGGTTCGCCAGGTTACCCAAGGGCAGGCGCTGATCGAACGACTCGACGGCGACCACCACATCGCTGTCCAGGTGTCGACTCTGGTGTTGCTGCGAAAGGCAGACACCACGACCCCGTCGAATACCACCGTCGAGCCTCCTCCGCGCGGCGAGGCCACACTTTTCGACGACAACTGAAAGGCGCGAAGAGTGCTCGGCTGCCGATTGACGGACGGACATCTTCTTGTCGGCAACCACGAGTACGATTTCTCAGCAATAGCCAATGCTGTCGGTGGTGTCGGGGGACGCTGAGACGACGGAAAGAGCAACTCGATGAAAACCCTTCTCGTTGTCGGAGTGTGCCTTGCAACCGCCCTCGGCTCAGGCCTTGCCATGGCCGAGCCTGCACCGACGCCGAACCCCGATCCGTGGATTCAAGGTCAAATCGACTCGCTCACCGAGGATGTCCCTGGCTACCTCTCCTCGATCAATCGGTCGGGAGTAAACCGCAGCGGTATCAG
>CAZVVS010000749.1:0-1696 GCA_964630585.1 uncultured Gordonia sp. | reverse complement strand
CGGAGCGATCGACGCAGCGATCGACTGATCCTCAGCCCGTCGACGGGGAGAATGCCCCGCGGGTCCGGCGACCACCACCCGAGGCGCCGGCGTCGGCCGACCGGCATCGGGAAGAGCCCCGAGGCATACGCCGTGATCAGCGTGGACGGATCGAGGTCGCCACCGACGACGACCAGGCCGGTCTCGTCCGCAACATCGGGGGGAGGGAACTGCCACGGGCACGGCGGCAGTCCGAGTCGCGCCACGACCGCTTCTGGAGTCACGGTCGTGGTAGGCCTTGATCGGCGCTACCGGCTGTAGTCGTAGAAGCCCTGGCCGCTCTTACGGCCGAGGTGGCCCGCGGAGACCATCCGGCGGAGCAGCGGCACCGTCGCGTAGTTCGGGTCACGGAACTCGTCGTACAGGGCATCGAGGATGGCGACGGAGGTGTCGAGGCCAACGAGATCGAGGAGCGCGAGCGGACCCATCGGAAAGTTGCAGCCACCCTTCATCGCAGTGTCGATGTCGTCACGGCTCGCGATTCGATTCTCGAGCATCCGCACCGCATTGTTGAGGTAGGGGAAGAGCAGTGCGTTGACAATGAATCCGGCGCGATCCTGGACCGCGACTGGGTTCTTGCCGCACGCCGTAGCAAACGCGGTCACCGCGGCCGTGGTCTCGGCTGACGCCGTGAGCGGAGCGATGATCTCGACGAGCGACATCGCCGGCGCCGGGTTGAAGAAGTGGACGCCCACGACCTGATCCGGGCGCCCGGTTGCGACCGCCATCTCGACGACGGGCAGCGTCGAGGTGTTGGTGGCGAGAATCGCGTCTCGCTTCACCACGTTGTCGAGTTCGACGAAGAGGTCCTTCTTGGTGGCGAGATCCTCGACGACCGACTCGATGACGAGGTCGCAGTCGGCGAGGTCGCCGAGGAGGGCCGTGCCCGTGACTCGACCGAGGATTGCTACCCGGTCCTCCTCGGTGAGCTTGCCGCGCTCGACTTGTTTGGCCAGGGACTTCTCGAGTTTCGCGACCGTGGCGTCAGCAGTCTCCTGCTTGCGCGACCGCAGGACCACCTCGAAGCCGGCCTTCGCGGCAACCTCGGCGATGCCCGATCCCATGATGCCCGAACCACAAATCCCCACACGCTTGATCATGGGGCGCAAAGTTACTGGGGAGTAGCGATCCGAGGGCAAGTTTCAGGAGGCAGAGCAGATGAGAGGAACGTTGGCGTTGGTCGGCGGCGCGGAGTGGACCGAGGGCTGCGTGTTCGACGCCGAACTCCTGGAGCGAAGTGGTGGGACGCAGGTTGTGGTCGTGCCGACCGCTGCGGCCTATGAGCAGCCGCAACTCCAGATCGACCGGGCGACGGAATGGTTCGCCTCACTGGGCGCGTCGGTGGATGTGCTCGATGTCTACCGCCGCGCCGACGCCCTCGCACCGGGAGCCGCTGACGCGCTGTCGTCGGCGTCGTTCGTCTACATCGGCGGAGGATCACCGATGCACCTCAGGTCGGTGTTGAAGGATACCCCGGTCTGGGACGGCATCGTGGGCGTGTGGCATCGAGGCGGTGTGGTCGCCGGGAGCGCCGAGGGCGCGTCTGTCCTCTCGACCTACATGGTCGTCGCTCGGGGTGGAGCGTTCACCGTTGGCTTGGACTTCCTGGACGCGATGACCGTCTTCCGGCGTTTCTACCTGTGGTCCGGTGACAAGC
>CAZVVS010000748.1:0-1700 GCA_964630585.1 uncultured Gordonia sp. | reverse complement strand
GCCCACGTCGGCGGCGAACATGACTGTGTCGTCGCCAAGGCTCTTAACGAAGGCCTTGATCTCCGCGTCACTGGCATCCGGATCCATGTTGATGGCCTTCGCCAGGTCAGGGCTCTGTTCCATCAGCTTCCTGAAAGCGCGTGGCGGGAGATTCCTAGGCCATTCCACGGTTTCCCAATTCGAAGGCAGCGAGATCGAGTACCCCGTTTTGGC
Organism: uncultured Gordonia sp.; assembly: GCA_964630585.1. GTDB lineage: Bacteria > Actinomycetota > Actinomycetes > Mycobacteriales > Mycobacteriaceae > Gordonia. The sequence goes on along the minus strand of CAZVVS010000748.1, from coordinate 1,487 downwards.
CAGCGGTACCTGCTCGAACGTTTCGCTATCGACCGCCTCGACTCCCGGCATCGCAGCCAACGAGACCGCGCTCATGACTGCGAAGCACAACGTGAACCGCCGAACCCAAACCAAGGTCCCCCGCATCGCCAGTACCTCCACACGCGCTGCGTCGGAAGCGTAAGGCTCTGGCCATCCCACGTCTACCGAGGGCTAGCTGTTGTGCCCTGGGACGTTGTTGACGTCCGCTGAGTAGATGGCCCCCTGGGCCAGTGTGGAGCTGTCGAGGCATCACACAAACCCAGGGAGGCCGCCTTGCACCGTAACGCTCCGCTCACGCCCGAGGGTCGTCTTCGGCTCTGCCATCGGATCGCGGATGGTTGGACCGTCGCGGCTGCGGCCGAGTCGATGAACATCTCGCGCCAGTGCGCGCACAAGTGGTGGCGCCGCTATCAAGACGAAGGCATGGCTGGTCTCGAGGACCGCTCATCGCGGCCGTGGTCGTGTCCGCATCAGACCCCGGCCAGGGTCGAGCGTCGCATCGTGGCGTTGCGCCAGTCCCGCAAGCTCGGCCCGGCCCGCCTCGCGGGAATCGTCGGCGTTCCCGCATCGACGGTGCATCGGGTGCTCGTGCGTCACGGGATCAACCGGCTGCGGTGGATGGACCGCCCCACCGGCCGGATCATCCGTCGGATCGAAACGCACCGGCCCGGCGAGCTGGTCCACATCGACGTGAAGAAGCTCGCCCGGATCCCTGCTGGGGGTGGCCATCGGTTCCACGGCCGCAAGGCCGAGGTGCTGCACAAGCGGATGGGCTACACCTACATCCACACGGCGATCGACGCGTACTCGCGACTCGCGTACTCGGAGTTCGCCGGCGTCGAGAACACCGTCAACTGCGTCGCGTTCTTGGACCGGGCCGTCGCCTGGTTCGCCGAACGTGGGATCACGATCGAACGGATCCTCACCGACAACGGCACCGGCTACCGCAGCTTCGCGTGGCGGGACCGCTGCGCCGAGCTCGGAATCCGCCACTCGCGCACCCGGCCCTACCGACCCGCCACGAACGGCAAAGTCGAACGGTTCAACCGCACCCTGCTCGACGAATGGGCCTACGCCCGACTCTGGCGCTCAGACGCCAGCCGAGCACGCGCACTTGACCGCTGGCTACACCGCTACAACCATCACCGACACCACACCGCCATCGGCGGCCCACCCATCAGCCGAGTCAACAACCAGGCAGGGCACAACACCTAGCCCTCGTTCGCGGCGTTCCGCGCCGCGAGGCGGGCGTACGGCACCAGCACGGCCGTGCCCTCGACGGCGACGACATCCCGTGACGTGATCGTGAAGCGAGCGGACATGTCGTCGCCGTCGGGGGTGCACTCACCCCACAGCGCGAGCTCCTCGTTGAGGGGCAGCGCCCGCCGGTAGCGGATGTCGAGCGACTTGGTGATGCCGCTGCCGAGGCCGGCAGCACGCGGGGTGAGCGCGACGATCTGGTCGGC
>CAZVVS010000747.1:0-1701 GCA_964630585.1 uncultured Gordonia sp. | reverse complement strand
ATCGTGCTGAGCGAGGGCCGTCTGGTCAACCTGGGCAACGCCACCGGCCACCCGTCGTTCGTCATGTCCAACAGCTTCTCCAACCAGGTGATCGCGCAGATCGAGCTGTGGACGAAGAACGACGAGTACGACAACGAGGTCTACACCCTGCCCAAGCACCTCGACGAGAAGGTCGCCCGGATCCACGTCGAGGCGCTCGGCGGCAATCTGACGAAGCTGACCAAGGAGCAGGCCGAGTACATCGGTGTCGACGTCGAGGGCCCGTACAAGCCCGAGCACTACCGCTACTAGTCGGCGGATTCAGGCGAGTAATTCGGCGGCCAGCCCGGGCTCGGGTTCGCCCGACAGCACCCGCCACGGCGACATCCACTGCGCTGCGGCCAGGCCGCGGTACGCCTCGTCGACGCGCTCCTGCAGCGCGGCGTCGCGCTCGTAGCGGTCCCGTTCACGCGACGCATCGGCATCGGCGCGACTGACCGCGCGCTGGGCCGCCACGTCGACGGGAACGCCGAGAAACAACTGCCAGTCCGGGACCGGCAGTCCGAAGCGGTCGAACTCCAATGCGCGCACCCACTCGGTCGCGGCGACAGCGGCGCTCGGCGACTGCTGCGCGACGCGCCCGGCGGTGTACGCCGCATTCGACGCGACATAGCGGTCGGCGACGACGACATCGTTCGCCTCCAGCAGCGTGCGCAGCTCCGGTGCGGCCTCGCGCCGGTCCAGGGCGAAGAGGAGCGCCATCGCGTAGGCGCTCTCAGTGACGTCGCCGTGCCCGCCGCGCAACGCCTCTGCGGCGAGGTCGGCGTGGATCGACTCGCCGTAGCGGGGGAATGCGATCGTCGCGACCCGCACGCCGTCGGCCTCCCACTGGCGGCGCAACCCGTCGACGAGGGTCCGCTTGCCGGCTCCGTCGAGTCCTTCGACGGTGATGAACGTTGCCACGGCAGATGACCATACCGAGGGCCGCCCGCGCGTCATAGACTCGGCCACCATGGCGCTCACCATCACCACCACTCTGCAGCCGACCGGTCCGGCGACGGCGATCCCCCTCACCGAGGCGCAGGTCACCGATTTGGGCGGGGGAAAGCGGGCCGCTGTCGCGGTGACGATCGACGGCCGGACGGCGCGTCTGCGCCTCGCACCGATGGGCGGGCAGTACCTCATCGGGATGTCGAAAGCCGCTCGCGCCGAGTTGGGCGTGGAGATCGGTGACCTCGTGACGGCGACGGTGGAATTGGACACCGCCGAGCGCACCGTCGAGGTTCCCGACGATCTGGCGGAGGCGCTGGGCGCGATGCCCGGTGCGCGGGCGGCCTTCGACGCGCTGTCGTACACCAAGCGCAAGGAGGCCGCGCGCTCGGTCGTCGACGCCAAGAAGCCGGAGACCAGGCAGCGGCGGATCGCCGCGATTGTGGCGTCGTTGGGCTGAGTGGCCGTCATGCCACCGTCGGCGCGTCATCGCCGCAAAAGGTCACAGAAGTGTCACTATGGAGCCCATGAAGCCACGTGTCCTCGTCGTCGATGACGACGCCGCCCTCGCGGAGATGCTGACCATCGTGCTTCGCGGCGAGGGCTTCGAACCCTTCCATGTGGCCGATGGGACTCAGGCACTGTCCGCGGTGCGCGAGATCCGCCCCGATCTCGTGCTCCTCGACCTGATGCTGCCCGGTATGAACGGCATCGATGTCTGCCGCGTTCTGC
>CAZVVS010000746.1:0-1708 GCA_964630585.1 uncultured Gordonia sp. | reverse complement strand
GCCCGTGTTCGGCCGGGTCAGAAGGCCCATGATCGACAACAGCGTCGACTTCCCCGACCCGCTGCGGCCTTCGATCACGACGTGGTCGCCGTGTTCGACGACGAGGTCGGTTGGTCTCAGTGCCTCGACCGGGGGCGCGCCCGGATAGGTGATCGACACGTTCTCGAGGGACAGGACCGGGCTGACTCCCGCTCCACCGGTCACGGCGCTCCTGCGGTGATCACGAGGTCCCCGGGCTTGAGCATCGGTTCGGAGCTAGTGATCTCGGTGTAGCCCCCAGCCGTGGCCCCAACGTCGACCCGGACCTCACGGTGCCCGTCGCCGTCGGGGACCAGGACGATCCGCTGCCCGGACGTCTGCGCCGCCACTGCAACCGTCGGCACAGCCAGCACTCGCTCGGTCAAGGTGGTCGAGGTGATCGTGACCTGGACGTTCGCTCCAAGCCGAAGCCCGGTGGTGCTTTCGAGGGAGATCGTGGCCGCCATCGTCGTCTGATCACCCGTCGCCTGATCGGTTGGCTCGCCATCGATGTGGCCAACGAGGACGCTCCCGTCGGGGGCGACTACCTGGGCAGTCATGCCGTCGGCCACCAGCGTTGCCTGCCCGTCGGTCAGCCGTGCACGGACCGCCAGCTCGCCGGTGGACAGGCGCATGATCGGTGTTGCGTCGTTGAGGGTCTGGCCAAGCGTGACGAGGACCTCCGACACGACCACCCTCGTTCCCGACACGGCGACGAACTCGCTGATGTCGATGAAGGGACCAGAGGTCGCCTCCGTTCGACCGAGTGCCGCTTCGGCGGTCTCCAGAGCGCTCCGGGCGCTCTGGAGCGCCACTTGCCGGGTTCGGTCGCGACGGACCGCGACCAGCCGTTGCTCGGCGACGTTGACGGCAAGTTCAGCGGTCTCGATCCGTTGGCGAGCCGTCTCAACCGCCGAGGGGTCCGTGGCATCGACAAGCGACAGGGACCGCTGGGCGTGGTCGAGTTCAAGCCGTGCCGCGTCGAGCACTGCGGTGGCGTCGATCTCAGTGGTGTCCGCCGCCACGGCGACCTCGGCCTCGGCGAGCCGTGCTCTCGCGTTCTCGACTTCGACTCGCAGAGCTTCGACTGCGGCGGCACCGTCCTCGCCGCCAACGGTCGGCGCGACGAAGCCGCGCTCCCGGTAGAACGCCTCAAGTGCCGCTTGGGTCGATGTCGAGAAGGTGCCATCGGGGTCAGTGATCTGGTAGCCCAGATCACTGAGCGACGCCTGGATGGCGCCGACGTCATCGCCCGTGGTCCCCGGAACGATCCGTCGACTCAGCGGCATCTCCAACATCACCGCGAAGGTCGGCCGGCCCGAGACGACGACCAGCAGCTCACCGTTGGCGACCTCATCCCCGACGGCCACTGGAAGCGTGGCGACGATCGCCTGCCCGCTCTCGGGTGCCGATCGCTGCATCACATCCACCGAGCCAGAGCCGACGACGTTGCCTCGGGTGGTCACCGCCTCAGCGAGCACCCTCAACTCGGCTGGTGCCGTCGCGCGCACCGGCCCCACCTCGCTCGTCTGGCCGGTCCGCTGCGGTGGCCGGGACCACACGGCGACAACCACCGCTATCACCACGACGGCGACGACAACCCCCGCCAGGGCCCGCTTCGTCTTCGATGCCATCCTCAGGCGTAGACCAGCTCGTAGATCGCCGGGTTCAGGTCCTGCATCTGATGGCG
>CAZVVS010000745.1:0-1711 GCA_964630585.1 uncultured Gordonia sp. | reverse complement strand
GCGGCGATCTGCAAGAGGCCGCGCGACTCGGGCTCGTCCATCTCGCCGTCGCCGAGGAACGCCCAGACGTGCTGGTCGGAGGTGTCCTTGATGCCGCGGTCGTGCAGGTAGTGGTTGACCCGGGCCTGCGCGATCGCGTTCATCGGACCCAGGCCCATCGACACCGTCGGGAACTGCCAGAAGTCGGGCATGAGGCGGGGGTGGGGGTACGACGGTAGGCCGCCGCCGAGTCCGGCGTGGCTGTGTTCCTGGCGGAAGCCGTCGAGCTGCGACTCGGTGAGCCGGCCTTCGAGGAATGCACGGGCGTAGATGCCCGGGGAGGCATGTCCTTGGATGTAGATCTGGTCGCCACCGCCGGGGTGTTCCTGGCCGCGGAAGAAGTGGTTGAAACCGACTTCGTAGAGCGATGCCGAGGAGGCGTAGGTGGAGATGTGGCCGCCGACGCCGATACCGGGACGTTGGGCGCGGTGCACCATGATCGCGGCGTTCCACCGGATGAGGCGGCGGAAGTTGCGTTCGAGCTCCTCGTCGCCGGGGAACCACGGCTCGTTCTCGGTGGGAATGGTGTTGACGTAGTCGGTCGAGGTCAGCGAGGGGATGGAGACGTGCCGCTCACCGGCGCGCTCGAGGAGACGCAGCATCAGGTAGCGGGCGCGGGCGGGGCCGGCGGCGTCGATCAACCCGTCGAGGGAGCCGATCCACTCCGACGTCTCGTCGGGATCGATATCGGGCAGATAGGACGCCACGCCTTCGCGGATGACACGGACGCGGTTGGAAGTGCTCGACTCGTCAGACACGGTGATCGGTTCCTTACGATTCTGTTGTCGCCGGCGATGGTGGTGCTCGGCCCAATGGTGAGCGGACGCCGGGGGTGAGGCGCCGCCATGCCAAGCCTAGTGCGCGTCGGGGCCGCCCGTGAGGTCACTGGAGCATCGACTCGCGCCATCGGCATGCGCGCGGCGCCGCACGGCTACGATTGCCCTATTCGTCGACACGCCATCGGCGATCGCCAACCCCGATACGGAGAGTCATGACGGATCAGATCACGATCGGCAGCACCACGGAGTCCGGGGCGCGGCGGTGGGTCGCCGGGGTCGTCGCGGCGGTCGGTGCCGTCGCCGTCCTCACCGGATGCACCGTTTCCGGCACCCCCAGTGCACCCCCGCAGGCGGTAGCGCAGTACAAGGCCGAGCAGGTGGTCAAGCGGCAGAAGGCCAATGCGCAGCAGGTGTGCCTGACCATCCCCGTGACGATGCGGCAGAGCGTCGACGTCTACAACTCGATGATTCGCGCCTACAACTCGTCGGGCAACCTCGACACCAACCTGGTGAACCAGGCGCTGGCGCGGATCGACCAGGACCTCACGGCGCTACGCGCCGCCAATGAGAAAGACCTGCCGGCGGACCTGAAGACGCAACTGGGAAAGATGATCACCGCGCGCGAGGCTCAGCGCGCTGCAGTCGCGTCGCGCAACATTTCGTCGATGAACAGCACCGCCCGCGAGATGAACTCCGCGCGTGATCAGTTCACCGCATTGTGCAAGACCTACCTCTGAGTTGGGTTTCAGCTTGCGCTCTGGCGCTAGAGACGGTGGGATAGCAACACGAGTCGTCGAGAGTCCGCTTGACGGCCGTCCTGATTGAGGAGGTCGCGCGTGGTCGCCGCCGATGGTTCCGGTGCGCAGAGGTTGGGCCTGAGCAAAGGCCTGGTC
>CAZVVS010000744.1:0-1713 GCA_964630585.1 uncultured Gordonia sp. | reverse complement strand
GACCGACTGCATGCCGTGCTCCTGCGCCTTGCGGGCGGCGTCGTCGGCGGCGAGCTGAGCGGCGAAGGGGGTCGACTTGCGCGAGCCCTTGAAGCCGCGGACGCCGGCCGATGCCCACGCGACCACGTTGCCGTTGACGTCGGTGATGGTGACGAGCGTGTTGTTGAAGGTCGCCTGGATGTGAACCACACCGCTGGCGATGTTCTTCTTGACGCGCTTCTTGGTCTGCCTCGGGTTTGCCATGGGCTAGGCCTTCCTCTTCTGGGCGACCGCGACCCGCTTGGGGCCCTTGCGGGTGCGCGCGTTGGTGTGGGTCCGCTGGCCACGGACGGGCAGACCGCGGCGGTGACGGAGGCCGCGGTAGCAGCCGAGGTCCATCAGGCGCTTGATGCTCATCTGGACGTCGCGCCGGAGGTCGCCCTCGACGCGGAAGTCGCTCTCGAGGATCGAGCGGATGGCCTGGACCTGGTCGTCGTTCAGATCGTCGGTGCGGAGGGCGAGGCCGATGCCCGCCTTGTCCAGCACCCTGCGAGCCGACGCGCGGCCGATGCCGTAGATGTATGTGAGCGCGATCTCGACGCGCTTGTTTCGGGGGAGATCAACCCCTGCGATGCGTGCCATGGGCTACCTACCCCTGCCTCTGCTTGTGCTTCGGGTTGACGCAGATGACGCGCACGACACCGGCGCGTCGGATGATTTTGCACTTCTCACAGATTCGCTTGACGCTAGCTCGTACCTTCATGCCTTTTCCCTTCCGTCGCGGTCACTGGCGGGCGCAGAGCCCCGTGATGATCCCGCGACCCGGATCGCGGCTGGCCTGGCGGACCAGAACGCGTTGCCCCGTCCGTATTTCCACACCCAAGCGCCGGGCCTCCGCGGACAGGCTCGCCGTGATCACGGGGGCGCCTGGCGTCGGAAGTTCGAGGCGAAAGAGCTGCTGGGGCAACTCAGCGAGCACCGTCGCCTCGACGGTCGTTGGGAGCGGGTGACTCATACACAAATGCCCGGGTCGGATCCAGACCCGGGGGCGCGGGAGTGTGCCAAAGGTTCTTCCAGGGATCCACCTCAATGATCTGCCTGCGGCCGGCAGTTGGGCACCTGACGAGGCCCCAAGGTGACGACGAGGCGGCGCTCCGTGCGCCCGACCACGCCCCAGCAGCCTGTATCAGCCGCGTCGACCGCGGATTCGGGGGCCGCCCGGCCCCGCGAAGCCCTCGTAGGAGCGCGTGACCAAGTGGCTCTCGATCTGCTGGGCCGTGTCGAGGGCGACGCCCACGACGATGAGCAGTGAGGTTCCTCCGTAGTAGAAGGGGATGTTGAACTTCGTCTGCAGGAAGGTCGGCAGGATGCAGACCGCGGAGATGTACCAGGCGCCAGCGAAGGTCAGCCGGGTGAGGATAAAGTCGATGTACTCGGCGGTCCGCTTGCCCGGGCGGATCCCGGGGATCGACGCGTTCTGCTTCTTCAGGTTCTCGGCCACGTCGACCGGGTTGAACTGCAGCGACGTGTAGAAGAACGTGAAGAAGATCACGAGCGCGATGTAGACGGTGATGTAGAGCCACCCGTCGTAGCGCAGCGCCTGCGAGATCCGCTCGAGGAACGCGTTGCCGGTCATGCCGGCGATCTGGTTCGGGAACATCAGGATCGACGACGCGAAGATCGGCGGGATCACGCCGGCGGAGTTGATGCGCAGCGGCAGGTAGTTCGCGTTGC
>CAZVVS010000743.1:0-1720 GCA_964630585.1 uncultured Gordonia sp. | reverse complement strand
AACCCGCGACCCTCAGCTTGGGAAGCTGATGCTCTACCAACTGAGCTACTCCCGCAGTGGTGGTATGGCCTTGTGCACCATGGTGCAAAGGCGCAGCGAAAGTAAGCGCCGCCGATGTTAACCTACTTTTAACCCAGGCTTCAACGCGGCTTCCCCTCTCCTCCACTCAATTCGCGCCAGCAAAATGACCGAACCGATGGCGGGTGTCTTCTCGCAGAAAGTGTTGTTGGTGGATGATGAACCGGACATCCTGGAACTGCTGAAATACAATCTGGAACGCGAAGGATTGCGGGTGGTGACCGCCAGCAACGGCATCGAGGCGTTGAAAGTGGCGAAGGCCGAACACCCGGACCTGATCGTACTGGACATCATGATGCCGGGCATGGACGGCATGGAGGTGTGCGATCGCCTGCGCGAACTGCCCGAGTTCAAGAAGGTGCTCATCGTATTCCTTACCGCGCGTGGCGAGGACTATTCGCAGATCGCAGGGTTCGAGGCCGGTGCGGACGATTACATCACCAAACCGGTGCGTCCGAAGGTGTTCGTGAGCAAGGTGAAGGCCCTGCTGAAGCGCTCCACTTCCGCCGAGGAGGGTTCGCGTGTGATGGAGGCCAGCGGCGTAACGATCGATCTGGACAAGGTGCTGGTGCGCCACAACGGCGAGGAGTTCCAACTGCCGAAGAAGGAATTCGAACTGCTCGCTTTGTTGATGAGCAAGCCCGGCAAGGTGTTCAAGCGCGAAGAGATCTACGCCCACATCTGGGGCGACAGCGTGTTCGTTGGCGACCGCACGATCGATGTGCACATCCGCAAGCTGCGCGAAAAGCTGGGTGATCAGACCATCGGCACGGTGAAGGGCATCGGGTACAAGTTCGAGGCGTGACGCGTTAGCGTTGTTGGCTCGCGGGGCTCGCTCATTCTTTTCCGCCACGGAAGGGCACCGATGAACGTTCGGCGCAAGAAGGCGGGCTCAAATGCTGATCCGTGTTCATCCATGTGATCCGTGGCCTTGGGAACCCTCGCGTGCCGCAGGCGAGCCTATCCTGCGTCCCAACAAAAAGGCCCGCGACATCGTCGCAGGCTTTCCTGGTCTGGCCGGGGTGAGTGGATCGCCCGAGGCGGGCTTTCCTAAGGGAGGGAGTTCAGACCATTCAAGCCCGTTCGCTACGCTCCAGGGCATTTTTGCTCGGCCGCTCGCTCAAGCTGTGCTTGGCGCGCGGCCGAACAAAAAAGCCCGCGACTTCGTCGCAGGCTTTCCTGGTCTGGTCGGGGTGAGTGGATTCGAACCACCGGCCTCTACGTCCCGAACGTAGCACTCTAACCGGGCTGAGCTACACCCCGAAATTTTTCGGAAGGCCGCAAATGTAGGTCCCCAAGCCGTTCACCCGGCAATAGCCCCCGTTGCTGAAACACGAAAAAAGTTCACCGGTCGGGAGGCATCCCCCCTTATGCTCGCCTCGTCTCTTATCTGGAACCATGTCACGCGCTTACAAAATATCCTTGATCCTGAAGAGCCGGAACAGTACGCCGGTGTACCGGGACCTGAGCAAGCTGAGCGACGGGGAACTGGACGAACAGGTGCGCGCCATCGTGCGCCGCATGCGGGCCAATGAGAGCAATGTCATCGCCCGTATGGTGCTTCGCCAGCCCACGTTCAGCATGAACTAGATCCTGTGGACAGCCTTTTCGGCCTGTTCGGACCCTGCTTGCGGGGCTGATC
>CAZVVS010000742.1:0-1728 GCA_964630585.1 uncultured Gordonia sp. | reverse complement strand
CCCGATCTCTCAGCGCGAACCCACCGGATCATGGACGAGTTGGCTCAGGCTCCGCAACGGACACGTTTCCGATAGCGCCCTTTGGTCCAGCCTTCTGGGAGAACCACTTGTCCCAGCATGACGAGCCACAACAGTCCCAGCCGTAGGTGGCCGGCGAGGTTCAGCCCGCAGCCCACCGTGGCCGTGCCTCAGCCCTCAGCACGTCCAGACCGGCCGAACCCCCACCGGTGTCGATCTTCAGCAGCCGCCGGGGAGAACAACGCTGGCGGTGCCACGGGAGCGGCGCTGGCGGAAACTGCGATCGACCTCGTCATGACCTGCTGCGGAGGTGACGGTCGGGAAGCGATGGACCTTCTGTCACGTCGCGTGGGGCTGGCTGACCAGGGGCAGAGGTGGTCACCACAGCCCTTGCGCCCCAGACCTGTCCCCGCTGCTCCCGCCCGCGGCTGCCGGGACCAGGACGGCCTGGACCGCTACGTCCCACTCACCGTGCCTCTCGTCATCCAACGACGAGAGGTGTCGCCATGAGCACATGCACGGGAGTCCTGGTCCAACTCGACCGCGAGTGGGAGCGGATCGCCGACAGCCCGGCCGGCCGCCGGGCAGTTCGACGGTGGGCGGAGCGGGAGCCGCTGTTGGCCGGGGTTCGGTCGCTGCGCCAGCTCGTCGAGATGGTAAACGTCCGGGGTCGGGCCGAGGAGTCCGACGCGATCCTGCTGGTGGTGCTGCGCGATGCGGCGTCCGACGACATGGCGGCGCGAACGGTGCTGCAGGCGATGATGCCTGCGGTGAAGAACCTGACGGCGAAGTTCTCGACGTGTGGCGCGTGGAGCGCCGAGGAGACCGCGGCGGTGGTCGTCGCCGCCATGTGGGAGCGGATCAGGACCTACCCGGTGGAGCGCCGCCCGAAGAAGGTGGCCGCCAACCTGGCGCTCGACACCCGCCAGCGGGTCTGGCGCTCCGGCTACAAGCTCGTCTACGGCCAGCTCCCGCCGAAGACGAAGGCGGCGTAGGAGCCTGAACTGTCAGACCCATGGCCTACGGTACAGGCGAGTATGTGGGGGGAAGGAGACCTCGGGGAAGTGGTGGGCGTAGCGGGTACTGAGTTGGTGGCCATCGTGCCCGAGTTGGGTCAGGTCGTGCGTTGTCGCGATCGCATCTGGGCGGTCAATGAGGTCACGCCGTCGTCGTTGCCGATCGATCCGATCTCGGGGACGCGTCCGCATCACCTCGTACGTATGTCTTCGCTCGAGGATGACGGCTTCGGTGACGAGCTGACCGTGATCTGGGAGATCGAGTCAGGTACGCAGGTCATCCCTCACCAGGAGCTACCTCGTCCCGACCGCGACCATCTTGATCCGCCCGAGCGGCTTGAGGCGTTCCTTGACGCGGTGCGCTGGGGTGCGGTCGCGACGGCCGATTCGCGGGCGTTGCAGGCGCCGTTCCGGTCGGGCATCACGATCGAGGACTACCAGCTCGACCCGGTGGTGCGGGCGCTGAGCATGCCCCGCGCCAACCTGCTGATTGCGGACGACGTCGGCCTCGGCAAGACCATCGAGGCTGGTCTGGTCGTGCAGGAGTTGCTGCTGCGGCACCGGGCTCGGACGGTGGTGATCGTGTGTCCGGCCGGCTTGTGCGTGAAGTGGCAGGAGGAGATGCGCGATCGGTTCGGGCTCGAGTTCCGGATCGTCAACACCGACGCCGTCCGTCAGCTCCGTCGGGACCGGG
>CAZVVS010000741.1:0-1755 GCA_964630585.1 uncultured Gordonia sp. | reverse complement strand
GAGGTGTCGTAACGCTCCAGGGCATCGGGATTCCGCCTGAACAGGATATTCCTGATCACGTCAAGGTAAGGTTCGCGTCATGGCTTCACACGGCGGGCGCCCCCCGAAAGCCGCGACCGGGTCGGTGGATCCAGTCGTCATGGGCATGGCAAGAGCGCTCTTGGATGAAGTGCCCCCGACGCGGCGTGCTGCGCGTGCGGCACCGCCGGGTCGGCTTCGGCGTGCGGTGCTCGCGGCACGGTTGTCGGAAGCGTTCGACGTGTTGTCGTCCGAAGCCGTTGCGGACGCCAGGTCCGGCGACGATCCGGTGACATGGGCGGAGGTAGGTGACGCGTTCGGGATCAGAGCGCAGTCAGCTCAGGAGCGCTTCGGCCGAGACCGGTCACAGCTCCACACCTGAGTCGACCTCGGGTTGGGCCTCGATGAAGAACCGCTGGACCTTGTCTGCGGCGTAGGCCCAGCTGAACGCAGCGTGCAGGTCGTCGGGTCGCTCACCGAGCAGTCCAACCGGACCGTCGAGGCCGGCACCGGCGTCCGGTGCGACGTCGTGTCGTGCCCGATGGACGGCGACCGCTGACGCCATGGCGTTCCAGGCGTTGCGGTGGCGTTGGAGGTCAGGTTCGGGGCCCAGCAAGACGACCGCGTGGGCAGGCAGGTGCGCGAGTGGCCGTTGGCGGATGCGCGCTTCGAGGGCGCGTTCGGCGTGATCGACGGTGTCGCGTTCGTGCAGGAGCTCGGCGTGGTCGATCTCCCAGGCGTCGCGTTCGGCCTGTTGGCGGGTGGCAGCACCGATCTTGCGCTCCAGTGTGGCGACTCGCCGCTGGAGTCCTTCGGGGACCGACTGGCCGGTGTCGGCGAGGGGGCGTTGGCGTACGAGGAGCGCGTCTCGCGCCTGAGTCGCTTCTGCGATGACGGCGGTCGTGTCCGCGGGCGCGTTGGCGACCTGACGATCGAGCATTCGGTGTCGCGAATGCAGCTCGGCGAGCGAACTCCGGGCGGTGAGGGCGGCCACCTCATCGAGGGACGCGCTGAGGTCGGCGGCCATCTGGTTGGCGCGCCGGCGGGCGAACGCGTCGGTGATGTCGTCGAGGGTGTGTCGTTCGGTGTCGTGGCTGTGGTGTTCGTCCTGATCGACGGTCACGGTGCCGTCGACGACGTAGAGGCGGGCGCCGCTGCGGCCGCGGGTGACGGCCACGTAGCCCTCCTCGAACCCGGAGGCGTCGGTGGGGTGGTAGCGGGCGGTGTCATGGGTGTGGCCCTGCACGCCGTAGGTCGTGCGCGCATAGGCGTGTTCGAGCTTCCCCGCCGCGAGGTAGCGGGCCGGCACCCGGATCGTTCCCTCGCGTTCGAAGCGGACGGTCACTTCGCGGTCTGTGTGGTGGACCACTTCGATGACCCCGACGGATCCGTTCTTGACGAAGTCCTTCGACCCCTCAGTGTGCAGGGTCCGGTCGTTGCGGCGGGCAACGACCTCGTCACCGACGAGCAGCTCGCGGCCCGCCACGCGGAGGGGGTCGCCCGTCAGCTCTCCGGCTGCCTTGAGCAGCACTCGGGCGCGTTCGTTGAGCGCCCGGCGTGTCGAGTTCGGCCCCGCGATCATCGGGTCGGCCGACCCGGCGAGTCGTGCGGCATACCAGTCGGCGACCATCGCGTCGAAGGACTCGCCTGCGGTAGCGGAGCGCACGACCCGGTCCGCGTCGTCGAGGCGCTGCACGGCATCGGCGATGAGCCCGTTGCGGTAGTCGTCGATCGCGA
>CAZVVS010000740.1:0-1757 GCA_964630585.1 uncultured Gordonia sp. | reverse complement strand
TCCGAGGTAGAGCGCCGCGTGCGGCCAGAAGCCCGGCAGCCCGACCTTCGAGAGGAACCACTCGCGCCGCTCGAGAAAGAAGTCGCCTGGCTCGAGGCGGGGGAGCTCCGCCTGGATCTGCGCTTCCGTGATCAGGCAGCGGTCCTGCCGGTAGACCTTGAGGTCGCCCATGAGATCGGCGACCTTGGTTTGCACCGGGAACCAGGCGGCGAAGCCTGCTGCCTTCAGCACGGCGACGGCGTTCTTCGCGGTGAGCACGGGTCCGCGGTGGAAACCCATCCGCACGATCTCGTCGGAGTCCTCGTGGATCCCGGCGCGGACCTCCGGATACGACGTGCCACCCCGCACCGCGAGGAGCGCCTCGATCGCGCCGAACTCGGCGGCGCGGAGCGCGTTCAGGAAGCGCAGCTTGAGATCGGCATAGGTTCCCGCCGGGAGCCCCAGCTCGGGGATCGCCTCGTTCAGCACCACGTGGAGGCTGGGGTCCCGCTCGGCCAGGTCGATGAACGCCATCGCGAAGCGGTAGCGGGCGAAGAGCGTGGACGCGAAAACGAGGAGCGGCTCCTCGTGTTCCTCGTCGAGGACGCTTGCGCCCCTTCCCAGGTTCCCGAGCGCGAGCTCGTAGTCGAGAAACGTCTGCCAGATCGACCAGAGGGCTTCCCGGTGCTCGCGGTCGAGGAGGCGCTTCTCCGGGAGCTGCTCGGGGGGAAAGAGGTCGGTGCGCGAGGACGCGTACCGCACGGTCTCGGCGAGTCCGCGGCGGTAGATCCGCGCGGCCTCGAGATCCTCCGCGAAGGACATCAGGACTTCCGGACGAGCAGGGCGCCGACGAGGAGCAGGAGCCCCGGCACGACGAACACCATGAAGAACGGATCGAACCCCGTGACCGCGAGCGCGCCGATTCCGAACGCGAGGTATCCGAGGCCGATGACGAGGACGGGAACGGCCGGGAGCGTGTTGCCGCGGAGCGCGTTCGCGAACAGGCCGAGGACGAGGATGCCGAAGATCAGCATCGCGAGCCCGCCGAAGTGCCATCCGATGGCGAGCCCGCGCACGAGATCGGGCGGCGCGTTCGTCTTGCCGATATCGGCCGAGAGCTGCTTCCAACCGAGGAGGGAGTGGGCCGCGCTGCTCAGCACGAGCATCAGACCGGAGGCCATTCCGAGGGCGATTCCGAGACGTCGCATCACGATCCTCCTGAGGGCGGGCGACGATAGCAGGCAACCCGTCGTTCGATTCGATGGACTTCATTTCCGGGGTGTAGGCTTTCCTCGTTCCACGAGGAGGCCGCGCCATGAAGCTGAACGTCAACGGCAAGGAGCTGGAGGTCGAGGCCCCGGACGACATGCCGCTCCTCTGGGCGCTGCGCGACCTGCTGGGCTACACGGGCACCAAGTACGGCTGCGGCATGGCGCAATGCGGCGCCTGCACGGTGCTCGTGGACGGTAGCGCGGTGCGCTCGTGCGTGCGGCCGGCCGCGTCCTTCGCGGGGAAGAAGATCACGACGATCGAAGGCCTCTCGGCGAACGGTGATCACCCGGTGCAGAAGGCCTGGGCCGAGATCGACGTGGTGCAGTGCGGCTTCTGCCAGTCGGGCCAGATCCTCGCCACGGTGGCGCTCCTCAGGGCCAAGCCCAAGCCCACCGACGCGGACATCGACTCGGCGCTCTCGGGCAACGTCTGCCGCTGCGGCACCTACCAGCGCGTGCGCGAGGCGGTGCACCGCGCCGCGGACCTCACGGCGTCTTCCGCGAAGA
>CAZVVS010000739.1:0-1764 GCA_964630585.1 uncultured Gordonia sp. | reverse complement strand
GACCCCGGCCCGGCCGACGATCTTCAGCTTGGGTGCCGCGGCGAGCACCTCCGCGTCGACGGTGGTCGCCGAGCGCACCAGCACCGCGTCGGCGTCGACGACGGCCTCAAGCAGCTTCGGACGGTCCGGACCGTCGACCCACCGCACCTCGACGTCGTCGCCGAGTGCCTCGACGGTCGAAGGGGCCAACTTGTCGGCAATTAGGACAACTGGGCGGCCAGCTGCGCTCACGTGTGTCTCCTGACGGCATCGCGATGATTCGGGGATCCGAGTGCAAAGCACTCGGTACTGCGTCGAGTTTAGTGGCCGTCCAACTCCCGGTTGCAGGCGGCCGGTGGCGGACCGATAGGATGTGAGAACACTGATACCCGTGCACCGAATGTGGTCGGGTCCACTACCGCCGCCGATCACAAGACAGTCTCGGGATCGTCGGATCTGGCTACGTCGAAGTAATCGTCGGTAGTGTGGGCGTGTTGCGCACCGCGCGGGAAAGCGCTGGGAGTGATACTCGCTCCTACAACTACGAAGTGGAGATTCCATGACTCGGAAGCTGACTGCGATCTTCGCAGTCCTGGCGGCACTCTCGCTGGGCGGCGTCGGTTCGGGCCCAGCACTCGCCGCGCCGCCGGTCCCCCTGGGTGGCGGCTCGAGCATCCTAGTCCTCAAGGGCGGCTCGTCGGCGGCGGCGTGCACGCTCACCGCCATCGGCCGGTCCAAGCGCGGCAACCGTCTGATCGGTATCACCGCCGGGCACTGCGGCACCCCCGGACAACGCGTCTACTCCGAGGCCATGCAGAACCGCGGCCAGCTCGGCGAGATCACGTACTCGACTAGCGATCTGGACATGGCGATCATCGAGTTCAACAGCAATGTCGCACCGGTCCGCACCGTCCACGGCACGACGATCCGCAGCGTCGACACCGCGCCGCTGAACTTCCCGACGGTCCTGTGCAAGACGGGCCGTACCAGCGGTAAGACCTGCGGTGTGGTCTGGGCGTCCGATGCGACGACCCACTACTCGCAGATGTGCGTCATCGAGGGCGACTCGGGCGCCCCGGTCACCCTGGGCACCCGCCTGGTGGGCATGGTGAATGCCTACTACTTCACCTCGTGCTTCGGCCCGGAGACCGGCACCAATATCGGACCGATCCTGCAGCGCATCTCGCGGACCAACTACGGCGGCTTCCGCCTCATCTAGCCGTAGGGGACCGCGCCACGGCCACGTTTTTCTGACTCGGCCCGCCGTTTTTCCGACGGCGGGCCGCCGTCGTACTGCGGGACCGTAGGCGGGGCCCGCAGACTGTGGAGGTGGCACCACGACAGATCGCCGCCGTCGACTACCACACCGGTGGCGAGCCCTTCCGCATCGTCGAGAACACTCCTGCCCTCGCCGGGCCGACGGTCGCCGCCAAGCGCATCTCGGCGATCACCGATCCGCAGGTCGACGGCCTGCGCCAGCTTCTATGCTTCGAGCCGCGCGGGCACGCCGACATGTACGGCGGCTTCATCGTCCCGGCCGACGACGACGGCGCCCACTTCGGCGCCCTCTTCTGGCACAAGGACGGCTTTTCCACTGCCTGCGGGCACGGGACGATCGCGCTGGGCGCGTGGGCGATCACCACCGGGCGAGTCGACGAGGATCCGTCGGGGTCACCGACGTGGTGATCGACGTGCCGTCGGGGCGCGTCACCGCGCGCGTCATGTCGACCGGACGTCGCGTCACCGGGGTGGAATTCGTGAACGTGCCCGGTTACCTGCTGCACC
>CAZVVS010000738.1:0-1774 GCA_964630585.1 uncultured Gordonia sp. | reverse complement strand
ACACCTTCAATGTTATACAACTCGGAAATTTTGGTGCCAATATCCAGCCCGTTGGGATACGTGGTGTTGTACTCTGCCAAAAAGCTGCGCGCCCCACTTTCAGTATCGGTGTAAGCCACGCCCACAAAAACGACATCTTTATCTTTGTATTCCTGCCACACCGTCTCCAGCACAGCCGCTTCATCACGGCAGGGAACGCACCAGCTGGCCCAAAAATTCACCACGACCACCCGCCCTTTGAGCGCCGAGAGTTTGAGCTGTCCGCCGTCCAGTGTGGTCAGCGTGAAATCCGGTGCCGGGCCAGATTCCGGCTGCGTCTGGTTCTGGCGCAAGAGCGCGATCCCGAACACCGCCGCGACCAGCACAACCCCCACCAGCAGGACTATTGAACCCGGGCCAAAAGCGCGCCGGGGCGAATTTTCAGTCATTTCGTCAGGCAGCATATCGGCTATTTGTGACATAACCCGTTTATCCTTGTTACATAGGACTTACGCAAAAGTGTGTTTTGGAGGAGCATGGCGGGGAGTGCGAAGCCTCCTGTGGACATGCCCTCTGGAATATCCTCTCACCTGCGTGAATCCTGATTGTAGAAACTTGAAAAGACTCACCGCCGTGCCAGCAAGTCACGTTCCAGCCGCGCGCGATACGCGTCGTCCGTCAGGGATTCACCCGCCTCAGCCGCCGCTGCCCGCACGCCGGGACGGTTCCGCCGCCAGCGCACCACCGTCATAACAGCCACCACCAGCGCCGCCACCGCCACCACCCACGGTGTCACCAATGACAGCGCACGCAGAGTGGGGTCTTCGGGTGTACCCACCACCCGGTCGCCATACCGTGCCACGAAACTGGCCTTAATCTGTTCCGGGGTCTGCCCTTCCTGAAGCTGCGTACGTATCTCATCACGCCACTGCTGGCAGGCCACAGTCGGGCAAACATCCAGTGGGATATTTTCGCACACCGGGCAGTACATATCACGCGCTACAGCATTCACATCATCAGCCGTCACGGTACTGGGATCCTGCGCGGCTACCGTTTGCGCCAACAGGAGCAGAATCATAAACAGAACTGACACAATAGCGGGGTGACCTGTGTATCGTCGTGGACGGAAAAGTCCACCTTTTGCACTGATGTTTGACTGTTTCGTATGACGTTTCAACGGATAACGGGTAACGGGCGACGGGTGACTTGCCATCATGCCTCCGCCCCCAGCCGCTTGCTGGTCATCACAGACTGCCGCACACTCACAACACCCGGCTCAACTGGCCAGGTCGAAATCAGGGTGCCCAGGATCAGCACCAGACCACCACACCACACAATATTGATGAGCGGGTTAATATAAATCTTGAAGGTAGCACTGTTGGCATTCGTTGGTTCCCAACCCACCAGCAGCACATAGACATCCGCTTCAAGCGTGCTGTAGGAACCGGCGATAGTCATCTGCTGACCATCAGCCGCAGGGTAATAATCGTGCCGTGGCCTTACGCTGGCCAGCACCTGCCCACCGCGCATGATGGTCATGTCAGCGATCTGCATCTGTCGTCCGTCTTCGGCCAGTGCTTCAGTGAAGTTATCATAGCGCAGGCTGTAGCCACCAAACTCACGGGTTTCACCTGCTGCCAGCGTTTGCTGTGTTTCCTGCTGGAACAGGGTGCTGCCGATGACACCAACGCCGATCACCGTTATGCCCAGATGAACCAGATACCCCCCGTAGCGACGGCGATTGCGCTGGAACAGGGCGACTACCGCCTGTACCCAGTTTTCACCAATGCTGCGG
>CAZVVS010000737.1:0-1775 GCA_964630585.1 uncultured Gordonia sp. | reverse complement strand
CGGAAAATGATGCGGCACGATCTTGCCTAGAAGCACGTTGCAGTCAGTGACCGAGAGCGGACCGCCCCGCCGATATGCCGCAGGCCCCGGGACAGCGCCAGCCGAATGCGGCCCCACGGTCAGCCTGGCCCCATCAAAGGCACAGATTGAGCCACCGCCTGCTGCGACTGTGTGAATGCGCATCATGGGTGCCCGCACGCGGACGCCTGCGACTATGGTTTCATTGTCGCGCTCATACGAACCCGCATAATGCGAGACGTCGGTGGAGGTTCCACCCATGTCAAGGCCGATCACCTCCTCGATCCCTGCTTCACGCGCTGTCTTCGCGAGTCCGACGATGCCCCCTGCCGGTCCGGACAATATGGCGTCCTTGCCGTGAAAGGCGCGGCTTTCGGCCAGCCCCCCGCTCGACTGCATGAAGAAGAGCGACGCCTCCGTGCCCGCCTCGTTTCGAAGCTGGTCCACATATCGACGGAGAACGGGAGAGAGATAGGCATCAACCACGGTCGTATCGCCACGGCCGATCAGCTTGATCAGGGGGGCGACGCGGTGACTGACTGAAATCTGTTCAAAGCCGAGTTCCGACGCCAGTTCGGCGAGGCGTTGCTCATGGGTTGGGAACCGGTACCCATGCATGCAGATGATAGCGATGGATGCGATGCCCTTGTCGCGCGCCGTCTGCAAGGCACGGCGCGCCTGCGCAACATCAAGCGGCACACAAACGTTTCCTGCTGCATCTACACGTTCAACGATTTCAGCGACATGCGCATAGATTGGCGGCGGCCTTTCGATCTGCCGCACAAAAAGGTTTGGACGTTCCTGATAGCCAATGGCCAGCGCGTCGCCGAACCCATGAGTAATCGCGAGACAGGTCTGTTCGCCCTTGCGCTCCAGCAGCGCATTGGTGGCGACTGTTGTCCCGATCCGCGCATCAATTGGCGGAAGGGGGCCTGCGACAACACCCGTCAAGCGTCGCATCGCCTCAACAACCGCATCGGTATAATGTCCGGGACATTCAGAGAGCAGCTTGGCCGTGTGCAATGTGCCGTCAGGCGATCGCGCAACGACATCGGTAAAGGTCCCTCCACGGTCGACCCAGAACTGCCAACGGGGAAGAAGTGACGCCATCGCTTGTCGGGTACTACCGTATCGATCAATTGGCCAGCATCGTGCGCGCGAGAGCCGAACAAGGCCTGACCACTCCGGGCAAGCGATGGACGTTCGTTGCCTGACAGTCAGACAATCAGGAGCGATGCTGGGGCATTCGGTGAACCCGGATCAACAAAAATCACCAGTTTCCGCTGCAATTCCTGGTAGCGGAGGAGGGATCCACTAGCCTCACTTAAACAGCTGTTAAAATGTCATTTCTCTATCAGCTTTGCCAAAAATACCCCCTGCAATACCCCCATCTTGGGACCTTTGCGATGAGCGGAAATTTGATCGCGGCAAGCCGTTCGACTTACCCCGAGCAGAGGACATTCACTGCGCAACTTGGCGTATGTCGCAGGCAGCATAGCTCCCACTCACGAGACCTTAGAACCAATCCAGATCACTCTGCCGACGACATTGATCGTCTTTCGCTGAAGACCGTTCCAGCTTGGATAAGCGGGATGGTCGGTCAGGACAGAAATGCGATTTTTGATCGGGTCCAGAGCGATCCGCCTGACGAACGTCTCTGACGATCCTCGGACAGCGTAGAGCCCGTCGTGAAGGGCATCGTGAGAGCGCAACCTTTGAATTATGACTTCGTCGCCGTTCTCCAGGGTCGGCTGCAT
>CAZVVS010000736.1:0-1776 GCA_964630585.1 uncultured Gordonia sp. | reverse complement strand
GCCGGCTGGCGCCACGTCGGACAGTGTAGCAAGGATTGCTGGCAGATCATAGGCATCGCTCTCCACGATCTCGCCGCGCGGAATGAGACGCCGCAAGCGCTCGGCAACCGGCCGCGTGCGCGCCGTGCAGACAAGCAGCGTGCGCGTCGGTCGGAGGAAGCGATCCGGCAGCAAAGCCGGCATGGGTTGCTCGCCGATGAGGGAGATGAGGGTCGGCATAGGGCGTGGTTCTTGGCTTGTCATAGATTCATGGCAGGAAACCGTGGCAAGTCCGTCTCGTTGGCATTCGCAAATTCCATGACAATGCTTCTCATGCGCTCATATGTTTCGGGTCGTACCGGCTCAGTCCCGTGAGCCAGACGTGACTGATTGCGGGCGTATAGCACTTGGCTGAGATCATTTTTGCGGGCGATGTACTTTCGACCAAGTTCGTCATCCAGTTCTACGAGCAATCCGTAAGCTGCATCCAGACCGAGGCGAAGCCCCGTGCCAGACCCGGTTGAGTCGCTGTACAGATGAACATAACTCTGTCTCATGGGTTCGGGAATCTGCTCCGGTTGCACACTGCCAGTCTTGATGTCGTAAACCCGTCGCAAGCGGTTACGCGCAAGGCCTTCCAGCACGGAATAGAGACGAGCGACGGCATCGTCGTAGCGCTTGGCCACATCAGCCCTTCGAGCTGCATTGGCGAGCATGTCAAGCACATCGAGGCGCTCGGCTTCTTCACCCTTGCCATTCAACTTGGACAGCAATTCGGCCTGTTCGGCGACCACATCCAGAGTAGCTCGAAGAGGATCTTCTCGCCCTGCAAGATAGGGCTGAAGCACGCTCTGTGCGCGGTAGAGTTTTTGTTGCGCCAGTTTGTAGTCGAAACGATCCCACAGCGCATATCCTTCAATCAATTCCGCCAACGCTCCATAGACTTTTCTCATGTCCGGCGGTGCCACCTTTGCCAACTGTAAGGTTCGTTCCTGGGCATCGGCAAAACGACCGTAGTTGAACAGCAGGGCAATCTCTCTTCGCGCTACGACCGCAAGTTCTTCCCACGGATTCGACTGAAACCAGGTAAACTCTTTGCCGTCCAGAACGACACCAACGCCCCCTCGATCGCGGCCCAAAGGATCGACAGTACCCACGTAGAAATATTTGGACGAATTGTCGATAGTTGCCAGTACAGCGGCAACCGACATTGGCTTAGTGCCAGCAGTGTACTCAACACCCAGATCTTCAGCCGGAACGCCCCATTTCTCCAGTATTCGAGGCAACTCGCCGGCCAAAGCACTGTAGCAGGCCAGCAGGTCTTGATGCGCCGGCGTCTTGATCCAGTCATAGTGATCGGGTCGGTAGATCAGCGCCGGCAGGATCGTCGAATTGATCGAGTCTCGACTGGTTTCTGAGACGAAAAAACAGATGAATCGGGGTTGCTGTTGGTTGAGGGTATGAATGGCTGGCGCTGTAGCGCCACCCACGGTGACTAGCATTGCCAAAGGCTTTTCTACGGTCATTGTCGCTCGATCATCTCCATCAGCGCCCAGCCGAACGGTGTGGCTGCGGTTTCAGTCACCTGGCCATTCTGGGCCCTGGCGAAGGCTACTGCCACTCGACGGCTCTTTGGGAAGGGATCACCCGGTTGACGACGGCCGCGCGCCAGCCGGAAATCCTGGATGATCCGTTCCATGAACTGCGGGTCTTCCTGCAGGCGCGAGCCAAAGGTCTTTCCTTCCCAGCCGGTGCCCCAGCCCAAACGCACGAGACAGTGGGTGCTTCCCAACCTGG
>CAZVVS010000735.1:0-1780 GCA_964630585.1 uncultured Gordonia sp. | reverse complement strand
CGAGGACGACCTGGTAGTCGATGCTGACCGCGGTTTGCTTGGCGCCCGCACCTGCGCTCCAGGGCGGGCACGGCGAGGAGAGGAGGCAGCCTTTGACACCGCGCATCGTTGTGGGGTCGATCGATCGGATGTCTGCGGTTAGCCTGCGGTGACCTGCTGCGATCCCGGCTGCGGAGGCCTGGTGGTCGAGTTCGACACCGAGAATCCGGTCGTGGATGCCGAGAATTTTCGCGCCTTCTTCCCAGCCGCCGGGGCCGGCGAATCCTGAGAGCACGTCGTAAGCGGGTTCGGTCATCTCAGCTCACCAACCGCCAGTCTTCACCTGCAGCGATGCGCGCGAGGATGCGCTGCTGGTCGCCGATTCCGCGAGTACCTGCCAATGGTGAATACGCGCGTGGCCACACCGCACGGGCGAGGTCGGCGTAGTCGCGGCCCGCGAGTACCACGACGTGATCGACATCGTGAATGCAGCGCGTCTTGGCTTGAGCACGCACTTCTGCTGCGGTGATCGCGCCGGGATCTCCGAGTCGGGTGTCGTACGGGTCGACCTCTTCGTGAAGGTCGAGGAGTCCGTGACCTGCGGATGCGATCCGAATACGGTCGGCGCCGACGATGCTTCTCGCCGCGCGGAGGGCAAGTTGCGTGTACGAGCCTGTGTAGAGCTCGTCCGCCCTGCGGCGATCGGCTGACTTGCGTGATCCGCATGCCACGATGACCAACGGCGGCTTTCGGATTCGCGGCTCCTCATCGAAGGCGATGTGGTCGGCGATCGACCAACTGAGCCATTCCCACCCGGCCGCGACGTGGTACTCGCCGGTTTCCGGTGAGGTGTGGCCGTTGAACGGGTTAGCGCGCGCGGCCAAGGCTTCGATCTGCCACTGGCCAGCTTGGACTTTCATCTGATCGTGCGGTCGTCGGATCTCGACTCCGTCGTGACGGAGGAATCGGATCTCGGTTGGACCGATCGACAACGGCGTACCCCAGAGAACTGAGCCGTCTTTGAGCCCGAAGCCAGGAAGGGTTGCCACCGTCGACGACATGACGAGCGCGCGGCCTGGTGTCGGAGGTAGATATTCGCAGGTAGATGGGGCTTTGCGCCACTTCGATACGTCACGTGACGTTAGGGGAGTCATCGTGGCGTGACCGGTTCAGCCATGTCGTGCGCGCCGTCGCCGAAGAACCATCCCTGATCCTCGGCCGACTCCGACGGACCCCGGTAATCCAAGGGCCGACCCGCAGCACGCCAGCATGCGTCGTGCCACACCGTCGCAGAGAAACCGACGGCGTCGGCGAAGTCGCCCCAGCTGGAGTCCAGGCCGCCATAGCCGTCGTACCGGCCCTTGATGATCGAGCCGTCAGGCAGGATCACGACGGCGTTGTTCATCCATGCGTTCAGATCTCCTGTGGCCCGATCGCAGAGCAGCGGATGTCCGCAGGTGCAGTTCGCCGAGAAAAACCCCATCTCTCGCCCCCTTCATTCGTAGGTCGTGTTGACCTGCGAAGACTCACACACAACTGCGCTAATGTTTCTTATCATCGCTAACCCCTAGATTTAGGGATACGACTAGGCAAGTCGGGGGAGTGTAGGTTCTCAAACTACTTTTCTGTAGGTTCTCGGATTCGGTGTCAGTTTCTCAATTTCATGTCAGTCGCCTGTCAGCGGCGTGTCGGTTTCTCAAATTCGTGTCAGTAGCGGGACCCTGAAAAAGTGCCCCGGACCAGCGAGGTTGAGGTCAGGTACGTGCAGGAATCAGGTGATCCTGTCGCGACGACCCTCGCT
>CAZVVS010000734.1:0-1783 GCA_964630585.1 uncultured Gordonia sp. | reverse complement strand
CTCGATCCGGCTCTGCGCCAGTATTTCGGGCCTGACGACCTTTTCAAACAAGGCTTCCGGGTAAGTGACGATGACGGCGGCAGCATTTCCGGAAACGGGTGAAGCGGTGATCTTGCTGATGACTTCGCTCCGCTGCAACATCTGCACGGGGTTCAGGTCGTCGAAAAAAGCGGGGCGTTTGAAAGAATCGGGAAAAAACCAAGCGCTTTCCGCTGCCAGCAAACCTTCGAGGTCGTTGTGGCGGTATGCGGCTTCTTCTTTGGAATTGGCGATGAACAAATGAACACTGCGGTGGGCGGTTTTGCTATTTGTCCGCGCGATATCCATAGTTGCCGCCAGGGCAAACGATTCCTGTGCGCCGGTGAGTCCGCTGAGTTGTATGCGGCTGACAGACGATTGGTTATCAAGGGTTTGAACAATTTTACTAACCGCCGGATGTTTGCGCCAGGCGGCGAGAAGGTGCTGGAGGTTGCTCATGCCGGGGGCGAAGGTAGGATACTTGTCGGCCGACTTGCCGTGGAAAATCAAAAATTTCCGGATAATTGCGGAAGCGCGCGAAAATGCCGCTTTTATTTTTCGAGACCGGAAACGAAGAACTGCAACACCACTATGGCGAATAAATCGAAACTCCGCCCGCCCGGCAATAAAAATATGCCGCCCAGACCGGAAGCCAAACCACCGAAACCGCCCGTTCTGCCGGCTACCGACTGGTCGCAGGCAGCCCAACGATGGGCACTCCCGGCACTGGCTCTGCTGCTGCTGGCCGGTTTTCTGGTACGGGTACTCCACTTGTCCGACCTCAGTTTGTGGATGGACGAATACGTGCACGTGATGCGGGCCAAAAACTTCCTCGAAGGCGACGGCCCGCTGCTGACCGACGACAACAACGGAATACTGCTGACCCTGCTGATGTTGCCGCTGTTCGCCGTTTTCGGCCCGAAAGTGTTGTGGGCGCGTTTTCCCAGCGTGCTGTTCGGCATCGGAATGATCTACCTGATTTACCGGATGGGTACACGCCTGTTCAACCGTTATGTGGGACTGGTCGCGGCCGGCGGCGCCACGTTTTCCCTGTTCCTGATTTTTTGGTCGCGGATGTCGCGCAACTACGCCATTCTGGGCTTTTTCTACCTCCTGCTCGGATTAGTGTTTCTGGCTGCCGTGGAAGCGAAGCAGGAGCCGGGAGCGACGGATTGGTGGAAACGCAACGGCTTGTCGCGCAAGCACTTGTTGCTGGTTCCGGTCGTGGGGGTGTTGTCGCTTTTGTCGCACCAGCTCACGTTCTTCTTCGTGTTTTCCGTAGCGTTTTACATGCTGATCATGGCGGTGAAAACCCTCTGGGACGGCACCGAAAAACAGGGAAATGTGAAATATCTCTGGCTCGCAGGGGCTTTTTTACCTGTTTTACTGATAATTCTGATACCGCCGCTCGGCGATGTGGTGAAAAAAATACTGCAACCGGTTTTGCTTTCCAACATTACCGACTGGGCATTTCCGGACTGGGACCGGCTGATCGGCTGGTTTGCCAATAAGCCCTTTGAAGCCTTTAATGTTTACAACGACCTGCTTAAATACCCTAACTAGTAAATACATTAACATTATTAATGGTCTATTATTTTAAAGTGTTACCAAATAAGTTGTAAAAAAATATTTAAAATTATACACTTGCATGTGAACTATGCTTATATATGATAACTTTAACTGTTAAAAGCTATTAGTTACTAGTTAATTAAAGTTATTAGTAACGAATACATTTATGGTAACTAATTACTTTAACTTTTCCAAA
>CAZVVS010000733.1:0-1784 GCA_964630585.1 uncultured Gordonia sp. | reverse complement strand
CGCATGGCGGAACTGGCGCGACTCGCGGAACGCCTGCGCCTCGCGCGTCTCACCCGCCACGGCGAACTCGTGCTGCTATGTGCGCCACCGGTGATGACGATGGGCCGCGCGCAAGTCACGCTGCCGCCCGGCGCTTTTCTGCAAGCCACCGCGCGCGGCGAAGACGTGTTGGCCGAGCAGGTGCTCACACTTGCCGGCAACGCCAAATCCATCGCCGATCTGTTTTGCGGCGTGGGCCCGTTTGCGCTGCGACTGGCCGAACGCGCCCGTGTCGTCGCGTTCGACAGCGAAAAAGGCGCGATCGACGCGCTGCGCAAGGCCGCACAAACCACGCCCGGCCTCAAGCCCATCACGGCGGAAGCGCGCGACCTGTTTCGACGTCCGCTGATGCCGGCCGAACTTGCCGACGTGAAGGCCGTTGTGTTCGATCCGCCACGGCAGGGCGCGGAAGCGCAGGCGCGCCAACTCGCCGCCAGCCGTGTGCCGCTCATCATCGGCGTGTCGTGCAATCCGACGACTTTCGTGCGCGACGCGCGCATTCTCATCGACGGCGGCTATACGCTCGACCGCGTTACGCCCGTCGATCAATTCCGCCACACGCCGCATGTCGAACTGGTCGCGGCGTTTACGCGGCGATGAAACGCCATCACGGATCCCAACGCTGCCGCCACATCTGCTCGCCGATCATGCAGTTGATGCGTCGCGATGGCGCGGCCGCCGGCACAACGCGGCGTTCCGGCATACGTCCGGCGACTTCCAGAACCAGTTTGGTGCGGATGGCTTCCTTGAATTTGTCGCGCGTCTTGATCGGCACGACGAAGGCTCCCGGTCCGCCGATGACGCAATCCTCGTAATAGATGTCGAGGTTTTGAATATCCATCATGCCCGTCGTCATCGGCTTGAGCATGATCGGCAGGCCATTGATGGTGAAGCCACGCGACACCGCCTCGTCGCGCGCTACCGTCACCGGCATGCCGTTGTTGTTCGGGCCATCGCCGGAGATGTCGATGACCCGGCGCAAGCCTTTGGCGCCGCTGGTTTCAAACAACGGCATGGCGAACGCGATCGCGCCAGAAATCGATGTGCGCGCAGCGCGGCGCAACGGCGCGGCGCGGATTTCCGCCGCCACCGAATCCGCCGACTCCGGTCCGTCGATGACCCGCCACGGCACCACGATGGTCTGGTCATATGCCGCCGCCCATTCGAAATAGGTGACGGCCACCTTGCCATGGATGCCGCCGCGCAACGCCTGAAGGAATTCGCGCGACGTAAGCGCCTCGGCATAACCTTCGCGTTGCAACGCGAGTTCATCCATGTCCATGGAATAGGAAACATCGACGGCGAGCGCGAGTTCGACATCGACGGGTTGTGCGGTCGGGCGGTTGTCCGTCAGCATCCGCGGGGCGGCGACGCCGGCAACATCGCCAACCATCACCGCACTCACACCTAAAGCAAACGCGAGCGTAGCGATCCGGCGCATGGCGATCCTCCCGCAAGCGGCACGATCATGCCACGCGCGACGACGTTCGAAAAGATACGCCGGGCAGCCCTCGCCATCACATTACGTTCAGGAAAATGTGCGGCGCGAAAGACGCCGCCGCGCGCGACCTGTGCGCCTCACCCCACCTGCGCGCGGTGGCGCAGGAAGTGGTCGGCCAGCACGCAGGCGACCATCGCCTCGCCCACCGGCACGGCGCGGATGCCCACGCAGGGGTCGTGACGGCCTTTTGTCATCACATCGGTATCGCGGCCTTTACGATCGATGCTGCGGCGCGGCGTGAGAA
>CAZVVS010000732.1:0-1788 GCA_964630585.1 uncultured Gordonia sp. | reverse complement strand
TCTCCTATTGGGAGAGGGGGGGAAGGGGGGGGTGAGGGGCAAAATAATCATGAACGAAGACATCAAATTCGACACCAACGGGCTAATCCCCGCCATCATTCAAGACGTCAACACCAAACAGGTCCTCATGTTTGCCTTCATGAACGCCGAAGCCCTGCGCACCACCATCGAATCCGGCTATGCCACCTTTTGGAGCCGCCGCCGCCAAAAACTCTGGCGCAAGGGCGAGACCTCCGGCAACGTCCTCTGCGTCCGCGAACTCTTTTACGATTGCGACGGCGACGCCCTCCTCGTCCTCTGCGACCCTGCCGGACCCGCCTGCCACACCGGCGAAGTCACCTGTTTCTATCGCGCCCTCAGTCTCCCAACCCACACGTCCTAGGGGCAAACTCGCGTCCCACCAATCGCCAAGCGCCAAGCGCCAATCGCCAATCCTAAACCAGCAATTACAAATCTCCAGTCTCCAATCCCATGTCCCAAACCATCCAAGACCTCTACCAAACCATTCTCTCCCGCAAAACCGACCCCACCCCCAACTCGTACACTGCCAAACTCTTTGCCGCGGGCGATGTTGAAATTTCCAAAAAAGTCGGCGAAGAAGCCATCGAAGTCATCATCGCCTCTTATCAAGAAACCGACGAGCGCCTCGCCTCCGAATCCGCAGACCTCATCTATCACCTCCTCGTCCTCCTCGCTTCCCGCAACGTACCCTGGACCGCCGTCGAAACCGAACTCGACCGCCGCAAACGATAGGGGCGGGGTCGCCCCGCCCTGTCACAAAACAATCGGCTGGGCCGGAACCTTGTGCCCGCCCTGTCAAAAAACAATCGGCTGGGCCGGAACCTTGTGCCCGCCCTGTCACAAAACAATCGGCTGGGCCGGAACCTTGTGCCCGCCCTATCACAAAACAATCGGCTGGGCCGGAAATTTGTGCCTGCCCTGTCCAGACGCTACTCACGAGCGTTTGCGATTCCGTAACCAAACCAGTCCATAAACGCTCGAGGCTAAAATGATTCCGCCCAGGAGGCAACTGCCCATTGCAAAGAGCATGGCATAGGCGGCGCCAATATTGTCTGAACATCCAATACATGGCCGTTGTGACCACAAATACCAATTATATGAATCGAGAAATAGAACGAGACTGCCTATGAGGAAAAGCAAACAAGCGATCTGGCCCACCCGGGATGCAACAGAATATTTCGCCAAGGTGTTACTCTCCTCTGGTTCCCCCGCGGGTTTCAGCTGTCTACATGATTTGTTGTGGCGCAGATCACTAGATCCGTACGCTTAACGCCAGCAAAATCTGCGCCAGGTGATACGTCACAATCACCCCTAGCGTGGCCCCTCCAAATGGCCGCACAAAACGGTTCCACGCCAGCATCCCGTCCGAGATCAAAAACAGCGTCGCCCCCGCAATCACAAAAACCACCCGCATCCCCTGCCACTCGGGACGAAACAACGTCACCCACGCCGAAAACACCATCAGCGTCATGGCAACCCCATAGGCAATCACCGGACCCACCAGCGCGGCGCGGTTGCTCGCGCGCAGACTCTTGACCACCTGCCGCACCACCCAACCCACCACCGCCGCGCACGGCACGAGCAACAAAATCGACGTCGGCGGCGGCAGCGTCGGATTCAACCCCACGATATAACAAACGTGCGCCGCCAAAAACGCTACCAACCCGATCAAAAACAAGCGCGGCTTGGCCAGCATCAAACACACATCCCCCGCCAGTGACAGCCCAAACCCGACCAAAAACCACCGCGTCTGCCACACATCGTGCG
>CAZVVS010000731.1:0-1819 GCA_964630585.1 uncultured Gordonia sp. | reverse complement strand
CATTCTTAAGGCCAATAAAGGCTTTTGAGAGGTTTTTAAATTCTGATGTTTTCTTTTGAGTTATCTTCATATATTGTTTTAACGTTTTAAAACATTTTATTTAAAATCACAAACTGTCAAATCTGATTTTATTTTTAGCAACAGTCGCAGTTTTTCTTCTCGCTCTTCCCATGAGCATCATCGAAATTGAGTTCGAGAGTCTCAATAGGGCCATTATAGAGTTCACAGAGGACTCCAGCAGAAGCATACATACGCTTCGCAGCGAGAAATTCATCACGTGCTTCATAGGTAGGACTGGCGAGATAGACAACGCGTTTAATTCCTACTTGGACGATGAGCTTGGCACATTCATTACAGGTTGGCATAGCACAGTAGAGTGTTGCCCCCTGCATATCACGCCCCATAGAGTTAAGAATAGCATTTGCCTCAGCATGAACCACGTAAGCATGTTTCGAATCATACAGACGAAGGAGATTACCATTTTCATCTCGACCACGAGCTTGAGGAAATTCATCATCAGGACAACCTCTTGGAAATCAATTATATCCTATACCGACGATACGATTATGCGCATCGACGATACAGGCTCCAATTTTTGTACGAGCGTCCTTACTTCTCTGTGCTGAGAGAAGAGCGAGACCCATAAAGTATTGATCCCAGGTGATTCTTTCGATCATAATTTTATTCGTTTAATTTGTTTAATCAGTTTAATTTGTTAATCACGTTTATCAAGTTAATTACTTTTAGACGAAAAAAGGAACGGGTTTTTAGGGGACACACTGTTTGAGCGGGATGAATACTGAAATACAGATGAATTGAGACCATAGCGAGTTTGTGTCCCCTGAATGCTTTTGTTACTTTTTGCAGAAAAAGTAAAAGAGGAAAAACTCACAGGCCTGGATTCCCGCCTCCGCGGGAATGACGGTCTTCAGATTACAAGAGAAAAGCTATATCCTGTTTTGCCACGTCGGATACGAGATTTTTCCTTGTCTGAATCTGATTTTCACGAGGTTCATTGAGGAGAACACCGACAGGCATCTTAGCGAGCTTGAGACAGTTCAGAAAACTTTCTCTATTTGGCATGTAACCATTTCACACTCGGACAATATTTCGTTCGTACCATTCACGATTTTGTACTCTATTATAGGTCGGACAGAGTTGAAGCACTTCGATATAGGCAAAACCGGGATGTCGAAGTCACTCTTGAAACACGGCTGTCATATGGTCCATATCGTAGGAAAGAGTCCGTGCGATAAATGTCGGATCACAGCCAGAGAGAACTCGGAGAGATTCTACTGGTGGCGTATCGACTCCTTTTGGTGTTGCATTCATCTTGGTTCCTGGGAGTGTCACAGAACTCGCCTGCCCTGTCGTCAGACCAAATGTCGCATTCACATGATGAATAAAGAGGATATTTCTGTCATGTCGAACGGTATGGATAAGATGATTGATTCCCTCACTGAGTGTCGCCCCATCACCTGCATGAGCAATGACCGTCATTTCTGGGTGAGCTATCTTGATGCCTGTCGCGAGAGGCAAAACTCGCCCATGAAGACCATGAATAGTCGTCAATCCTATCTTATCAGATTCATTTCCAGAACAACCGACATCATAGGCTACAATGGTATTTTTTGGTTGGATATTTTCGAGTGTCAGAGCCTGGAAAAGAGCTTTTTGAATAGCGTAATTCCCACAGTCGTCGCACCATGTCATGACTTGATCTGTTTCTTCGAGTGAAACATAGATGGCTGCATTTTTTTTGAGAGAGTCAAACATGTGGAGGATAATAGTAAAAATTAACCATAAATCCAGTTTTTTT
>CAZVVS010000730.1:0-1836 GCA_964630585.1 uncultured Gordonia sp. | reverse complement strand
GCAGCCTGCCCGAGGAACGCCTCGGGCAGTTGCGCGTCGCGAAGCTTCGAGCGATTCTGGGCGACCGCCTTGCCGGCGAAGTCGCGTCGTCCGGGCCGTTCGCCACCGGTGCGGCGCTGCTCGACGACACGGGCATGGCGTCGTTCCTCATCGAGGAGGCCGGCCCCCGTTCGTTGGGCGGTGCGCTCGTCTGGGCCGCTCGCCAGGGCGCGGCCTCGGTGCTCCTGATCGTCGACGCTCCGATCGACGTCGCCGGCCGGTTGGCACGCGAGGCGACCTACTTCGACATCCCCATCGCGGTGGAGCGCATCGTTGCCACATCATCCGAACCGGTGCCGCCGGCTCCCTTCGACGAGGTCGGAGTCGCCGTCGACGTACCGCCTGACGTGCAGGCCCTCCTCGGTGCCGCGAACGTCTCGATCGTCACCGAACACGGTGTCACCCGCGCCGAGGTTCACGGCCTCGAGGTTGCACGCGTTGTTGAGGGCGAGGGCGGCGCGCCGGTGCTGGAAGTCGGCGTCGGCCGCTTCGACCGCGAGATCTCATCGATGATGTTCTCCGGGGTCCCCACTGCCGACGCGCTCGACAAAGCCGTCGAGATGGTCTCGCGGTACCGTGCGCCGGGCGCGACCATCCATCCGTTGCGCGACCTCGTGCCGGAGCGATGGCTACGCGAAACGGTCGTAGCCGAGCCGGCGTTGGTCGGCGCTTCCGAACTCTCACCGGTGGCGACGACGCTGGCGATCGACTCCCTCCGCGAACCCCAGCCGGCCGCGGCGGTCGGCACCGACCTGTCCGGTGAGCCCCTGGTTGTGGTGTGTACCGCCGGAGTCGACCTCGATGTCGTGCCGCTGGCTGCGGACACGCGGGCATACCTCGCGCCCGACGCACGGCTGGTGATCTGCGGGCCGGAGCGGAACCTCCTCGCCCCGGTACGTGCGGTCGGCGAGCGGCTCCACCGCCCAGCCGAGTTCGTCGCCGTCGAACTCCCACACACCCGCCCTCGGTCCTGACTGCCGGCGCGGCCGGTAGGATCGGTCCCCGTGCTGGACCGCCTCACCTCCCTGGAACGCGAGCTTCGCGACGTCGACGCCATGCTGGCCGACCCCGATGTGTTCGCCGACCAGCAGCGGCTCGTGAAACTGACGAGGCGGCGCAAGGAGCTGGAGCCGATCGTCGACCGCGCCACCGAGCTTCGTCGTGTCACCGACGATCTGGCGACGGCACGGGAGATGTTCGCCGAGCTGACCGGTGAGGACCGCGAAGCGATGCGCGAGGAGATCGAGTCGTCGGACCACCGCATTGAGGAGCTCGAAGCGGAGATCCGCATCCTGCTGCTTCCGCGCGACCCCAACGACGACCGCAACGTCATCGTCGAGATCCGCGGCGCCGAGGGTGGCGAGGAGGCGAACCTGTTCGCTCGTGACCTCTTCGAGATGTACAAGGTGTTCGCGTCGCGTCAACGATGGCAGTTCGAGGTGATGGGTTCGTCGCCGTCGGATCTCGGCGGATTTTCCGACGTGACGTTCCAGCTCAAGGGCGAGGGGGTGTGGTCACGGATGAAGCACGAGGCTGGCCCCCACCGCGTCCAGCGTGTTCCGGTCACCGAGTCCCAGGGCCGGGTCCACACATCCTCGGCAACGGTCAGCGTGCTGCCCGAGGCCGAGGAAGTCGACGTCGTGCTCGACCCCAACGACCTCACCTTCGACGTCTACCGGTCATCGGGGCCCGGCGGTCAGTCGGTGAACACCACCGACTCCGCCGTGCGGGTCACGCACAAACCGACCGGCCTCGTCGTGGCGATGCAGGACGAGAAGAGCCAGCTCCAGAACAAGG
>CAZVVS010000729.1:0-1838 GCA_964630585.1 uncultured Gordonia sp. | reverse complement strand
CGATGCGCAGCGTCCACGAAGCGTTGGTGTATCCGATGGCCCATGCCAGGTTGGGCACGTCCTCGATCATGTGGCCGCGGTAGGCGTGGTGGTCACCCGGCTTCTGCTCGGCACCATCGATCGAGATGGTGGCACCGCCCATCGCGACCAGTTCGAGGCCGGTCGCGGTGACCACGATGTCGGCGTCGAGGCGCTTGCCGGACTTCAGCACGATGCCGTTCTCGTCGAAGCTCTCGATCTGATCGGTCACCACGTCGGCCTTGCCCGACCGGATCGCCGTGTAGAAGTCACCGCTCGGGATCATGCACAGGCGCTGGTCCCATGGCTCGTACTTGGGCTTGAAGTGGACGTCGACGGGGTAGCCCTTGGGCAGCTGTATCTTGGCCATGCGCCGCAGCGTTCGCCGCGACAGTTTCGGGAAGCTGCGGCAGTACATGTAGATGCCGTAGGTCACCAGCGCGTTGCGCACCCGGATCAGCTGGTGGGCCGGCTTGTCCGGGAGGAAGCGCAGCGCCGCCTTCGTCATCGGGTCCTCCCACGGCAGCGACACCATGTACGTCGGCGAGCGCTGCAACATGGTGATCTTCTCGACGTCGGGGGACATCGACGGGATCAGCGTCACCGCCGTCGCACCCGAGCCGATCACGACGACCTTCTTGCCCTGGTAGTCGAGGTCCTCGGGCCAGAACTGTGGGTGCACCACTTGTCCCTTGAAGTTCTCGATGCCCGGGAACTCGGGCTCATAGCCGCGGTCGTAGCGGTAGTAGCCGGCGCAGACGTACAGGAAGCGGGCGCGGTACTCGCGCTTCTGGCCGTCGACCTGCGTCGTCACCGTCCAAAGGTCAGTGGAAGTGTCGAAGTCGGCCGAGACGACCGTGACACCGAAGTCGATGTGCTTGTCGAAGCCGAAATGCTTGGCGGTGTCCTGCAGGTACTCACGGATCTCGTGACCCAGGGCGGTGGTCCGGGTCCCCTTCCACGGGTACCAGGGGAAGCTGAGCGTGAAGATGTCGGAGTCGCTGCGCACGCCCGGGTAGCGGAACAGGTCCCAGGTGCCGCCGATTTGGTCGCGCTGCTCGACGATCGTGTAAGTAAGCCCCGGATTGCGCTCGGTCAATCGGTACGCGGTGTCAATGCCGGAGAGCCCAGCACCGACGATGAGCACGTCGAGGACGTCAGTATTCGTTGCGGGCATCATTGCCTCCCCCTAGGTATCGCGTCGATGACCAGCCTAGTCCGTGACAACAGCCATTGTTGTACGGGCGAGCAGCGCCGCACGGCTCAGCTGGCAGCCTTCTTGGCGGGGGTCTTCTTGGCCGCCACTTTCTTGGCGGGTGCCTTCTTGGCGGGTGCCTTCTTCGCAGCGGTCTGCTTGTCCGGCGCCTTCGCCGCGGGCAGCTCACCGCCGGTCCGGTCCTTCACCGAGGCGCGCAATGCGGCGAGTAGGTCGGCGACCTCCCCGTCGTCGTCGCTCGGCGCCACGGGTTCGTCGTCGACGAAGGCAGGCGATCCGCCGGCCTTCGACTCGATGAGCTTGCCGAGTTCCTCGGTGTAGGTGTCGGAGTAGTCATCGGGGTCGAAGTCATTGGCCATCGTCTCGATCAGCGACTTCGCCATCTCGAGTTCCTGGTCGCGCACCTCGACGCCGGCGTCGAGGAACCCGAAGTCGGGCTTGCGCACCTCGTCGGGCCACAGCAGAGTCTGCAGCGTCATCACACCGTCGACGACGCGCAGCGCCGCGAGCCGGGTGCGGTTGCGCAGGGTGAAATTCGCGATGGCCAGCCGGTCGGTGGACTCCAGTGCCTTCGCCAGCAGCACGTAGGCCTTCGGCGACTTCG
>CAZVVS010000728.1:0-1853 GCA_964630585.1 uncultured Gordonia sp. | reverse complement strand
TGGCATCCACAGCTACCTGACCTACCTGCGGGATCGGCTCACCGTCGCCCGGGACCTCCTCGCAGATTCCGGCTCGATCTTCGTGCAGATTGGTCCCGAGAACGTTCACCGGGTCCAAGCACTGCTTGATGAGGTCTTCGGAGACGAGAACATGATCTCCGTAATTTCGTTCTCGAAGTCGAGTAGCACCAACAGCCCAACCGGGAAGACGATGGCTCTTCCATCGACCGCTGACTTCTTGCTTTGGTTTGCACGGGATGCTTCGAAGGCAAAATTTCGACAGCTCTATAAGCCCAAGGACGAGGGGTCGTCCTACGAGGCGGTCTACACGAGAGGGACTGTCGACAACCCATTCACGCTCTCCGACATCACCGCGCAGAAGCCGACGACTGTCTTCGATTTCGTGTTCGAAGGAAGGACATTCAATCCCCTTCCACGCGGTTGGCGTACCACACAAGACAGCATGGCTCGCGTGGCTCGCGCCGGCCGGATTGAGAGGGTCAGCGGTTCGATTCGGTATCGGCAGTATCTGAACGACTACCCAATTATTCCGAGGAACAATTTCTGGCCGGACACCGGGACGGGGAGCTTCACGGAGTCCAAAGTTTACGTCGTTCAGACTGCGCAAAAAGTGATTGAGCGTTGCCTCTTAATGGCCACAGACGCTGGCGACCTCGTGCTCGATCCGACCTGCGGTTCAGGCACCACCGCCACAGTAGCCGAGCAATGGGGCCGCCGCTGGATCACGATTGACACCTCGCGCGTTGCGCTTGCGCTGGCCCGTGCTCGCATCATGGGCGCACGTTACCCCTTTTTTCTGCTGGCAGATTCCCGCGATGGCCAGCTCAAGGAAGCCGAAGTCACCCGCACCGCTCCGAGTTCGCAGCCCGTGCATGGCAATGTCCGCCATGGCTTCGTTTGCGAGCGCGTGCCGCACATCACGCTCAAGTCGATCGCCAACAATACCGAGATCGACGTCACCTGGGACAAGTGGCAAGAGGTGCTTGAGCCGCTCCGCGCGAAGCTTAACTCCGCGCTCAAGAAATCCTGGCATGAGTGGGAGATCCCCCGCGACGCCAATGCGAAATGGCCAGACGGCGCGACAAAAATCCATGCGGACTGGTGGAAAGCCCGCATTGCCCGCCAGCAGGAGATCGACAAGTCCATCGCTGCCAAGGCCGAGTTCGAGTACCTCTACGACAAGCCCTACGACGACAAGAAGAAGGTGCGCGTGGCCGGCCCGTTCACGGTTGAGAGCCTGAGCCCGCACCGCGTGCTTGGCGTGGACGAGAACGACGAATTGATCGACGGCGTCCGCGAGCGCGGCGACGAGTTCGCCGCCAAGCAGACCTTCCCCCAGATGATTCTTGAGAACCTGAAGACCGCCGGCGTGCAACAGGCGCACAAGGAAGACCGCATCACGTTCACGTCGCTCGTGCCGTGGCCGGGCGACCTCGTGTGCGGCGAGGGCCGCTACATGGAGGGCACGACCGAACGCCGCGCCGGCATCTTCATTGGCCCGGAGTTCGGCACCGTGCAGCGCCCAGACCTGGTGGCCGCTGCCCGAGAGGCAGGCGACGCCGGCTTCGACGTGCTCATCACTTGTGCCTTCAACTACGAGGCCCACGCCACCGACTTCACCAAGCTCGGACGCATGGCCGTGCTGAAGGCGCGGATGAACGCCGACCTGCACATGGCCGACGACCTCAAGAACACCGGCAAAGGCAACCTGTTCGTGGTGTTCGGCGAGCCCGACATCGACATCCTGCACGATTCGGACGACCGCCTGCGGGTGCACGTCAAGGGCGTGGACGTCTTCCACCCGCAGACCGGCGAGGTGCGCAGCGACGGCC
>CAZVVS010000727.1:0-1854 GCA_964630585.1 uncultured Gordonia sp. | reverse complement strand
GACGGTCGTGGGCCAGGGTGGCGAGGAGATCGAGGACATCACGGCCGGTGCGGCTGTCGAGGTTGCCCGTCGGTTCGTCGGCGAGCACGATCGCCGGGTCCATGATGAGCGAGCGGGCGATCGCGACGCGCTGCATCTGGCCACCCGACAGTTCGTTGGGGCGGTGGTCGATGCGGTCGCCGAGACCGACCCGCTCGAGCAGCGCCACGGCCTCCGGTTTCGCCTTACGCAGCGACTGGTTGTCCAGCAGGCGCGGAAGGGCGACGTTCTCCCACGCCGACATCGTCGGAACCAGGTTGAAGAACTGGAAGACGTTTCTGGCACGACGGCCGATGGCGCGAAGGCGAGGTCGGCGCGTGAGCCCCAACATCACTCGTAGCGTCGTCGCGCCGCCGTTGGTCAGTGCACGCGGACTGGTCCGGGAATACGCCTTCGGCGACACCACGGTCCGCGCCCTCGACGGCGTCGACCTCGATCTGGCTGGCGGGCGTTTTGTGTCGATCGTGGGGCCCTCGGGAGCAGGTAAGTCGACGCTGCTGCACATCCTCGGCGCACTCGATCAACCGACCGCGGGCGAGATCGTCGTCGACGGTGTGCCGTTGACCGGTCTCGACGATGCTGCTGCGTCGGAGTTCCGCCGCCGCCGCGTCGGGTTCATGCAGGCCTTCAGTCGCACCGTCGATGTCGATTCCTTTGCCCGCCAACCACTCGTCGTCGAAGTACGTCGTCGCGTAGCGCTCGCCCGGGTCGCACAACAGCGTCACCACCGATCCCGGTTCGCGCGCGGCAACCATTTCGGCGACGAGGAGCAGGGCGCCGTGGATGTTCGTGCCGGTCGAGGGGCCGACACGGCGGTCGAGCAGCCCGGAGAAGAACCGCATGGCCGCGATCGACGCCGAGTCGGGCACCGCGAGCATCCGATCGATCACCTGGGAGACGAATGACGGCTCGACCCGCGGGCGGCCGATTCCCTCGATCCGCGAGCCGACATCACTGCGCAGCGACCCGTCGCCCGTCTCGTAGGCGGGGAAGAACACCGAGTTCTCCGGGTCGACCACACACAGACACGTGTCATGGCCGCGGTAGCGCAGGTAGCGGCCCAGCGTCGCCGACGTACCGCCGGTCCCCGCGCCGACGACCGTCCAGGTGGGGATCGGGTATCGCTCGTCAGCGAGCTGGTCGAAGATCGATTCGGCGATGTTGTTGTTGCCGCGCCAGTCGGTCGCGCGCTCAGCCATGGTGAACTGGTCGATGAAGTGGCCGCCGAGCTCATCTGCGAGCCGTGCAGCGACGTCGTACACGTCGGCGGGATTGTCGACGAAGTGGCAGCGACCGCTCTGGCGCTCGATCAACCGCACCTTCTCCGGTGACGTTCCCGCAGCCATGACCGCCACGAACGGCACGCCGATCAGTTTGGCGAAGTATGCCTCCGACACCGCGGTGGACCCCGACGATGCCTCGATGACGGTCGTCGACTCGTCGATCCAACCGTTGCACAGCGCGTAGAGGAACAGCGACCGCGCGAGCCGGTGTTTGAGCGAGCCGGTGGGGTGCGTCGACTCGTCCTTGACGTAGAGATCGACACCGGCGGCCTTGCCGTCGTCATCGGTCCATCGGGACCACGCCGGCAGCGCGATCCGCAGCAGGTGGGTATCGGCCGAGCGGCGGGTGTCGGCCTCGATGGTGTGCACCGCTTCGCGGACCCAGTCGCGGTTGGCCCGGTGGTCGACGCTGCGGGTCACCTCAGCGCTCATCGCCCCGACTCACTTGCCCGGCTTGCGCAACCGGCCCTGCAGTTCCTGCCGTCGACGCGCACGCTCGGGATCCCATACGCGCGTCCCTTCACCGCGATCG
>CAZVVS010000726.1:0-1864 GCA_964630585.1 uncultured Gordonia sp. | reverse complement strand
ACCAGGAAATAACATTTCTGCGTAGCGGCGTCGACGGTTGACGGTTGTCCGGTTCGTGCTGATCAACCGACCAACACACGAAGCAGCACCTCGCCCCGGCCCCTCGAAAAACACCGCGATTCTCCCTGAACAAACTCGGCGAATACCTCGGCGCGACGCCGCTTCAACGTCGCAGCCTCATCGAAGCCCAGCAGCGGCCGAAGACGCCCATCGTCATGCGCTATACGGAGGCGGAGCGAGCCATCGGGGAGGCGCTGCGCACGGGGACGTCGACTCCCGTTCATGATGCCGTTCGCGCCTTGCGGACGAGGATGCCGCGCAACGATCGTGATCGAGTTCGGATCAGCTGCTGCATCGATGCGCTCGAGCGTTTCCTCACGCTCGATTTGGCAGGTGCGTTGAACGGCATCACCCTCGAGCGACCGGCCACAAGAAGTGCGTCATTTCACTACGGCGGGCTCGAGGTCAGCGTCATGCCGAACCTCATCGCGCGTGACGCGGTCCGCGGGCGCGTGGGGCTCGTGAAGTTCCACATCTCGAAGGGTCACCGTCTCGAGAATGCAGCGGGCATCGCGATCGCGGCGTTGGCGGCACGCTACGCTGAGGTCCACCTCGCGTCCTTCGGGCAGACCGCCGGAACGCGTCGTCGTCGTCGACGTGATGGCGGCGAAGTGGTGGGCGGCACCGCGTCGCTCGGTTCGGGTCCTGCGAGACGTGGAAGCTGCGTGTGAGGAGATCGCAGCGCGCTGGCCGAGGATCGGAAAGGGGTGACGGAGATGGAGCTTTCGACAGAACATGCGCTACGCGTCCTAACCCACGCGGGATTCGATGTTCGGGCTATCCCGCGTTCAACACTGAGCGGTGAATCCACTGCGGACCTCCTCGCAACGAAAGCAGATGAGACCTACGTCGTCGAAGCGAAGGAGCGCGAAGCACGGAGCGATTGGACTGACCTGATAGCAACGGCCACGCACGAAGGCCTCGCCACGACATCCCGGACCGTCGATGCCCGTGGGAAGCTCGCGAACGCAATCTCGGACCAGATCAAAGCGGCGTCGCGCCAGATCGAGTCAACGGAGCGGCCTGACGATGCGCTCGGCATCCTCTGGTACGTAGCGCCGAACGGAGACGACGACTACCTCGTCGCAACGATTGAAAAGCGGCTCAACGGTGCCGAGTGCATCTCGGTCTTCGATGGCGTCGAGTTGACGATGCGCGACTGTTACTACCACTCGAGCAACGACTTCGAACGGTTTCCCGCGATCGACGCAGCCGTCGTCGGCACACGCCGCGGTGGCCGGTTGCTCGTCAACTCGTACTCGCCTCGGCGTGTGCGGCTCCGCGCGGGTCGCTTGTACGCCATGTTCTCAGAGCGCCGGGCGGTCGTCGATCCTGAAGTGGAGGCGTCCGCCTTGATGATCGGAGCCGACTTCGTGGGACCTCGTGATGCTCGGCGTCAGTGGGAGTATTTGCGAGACCGCTACGGGCTATTCACCTCCCCGGGTATCGATTCGCAATTCACCGGGATCGGCATGGGCACCAAACCCGATCGGGACGCATAGGATCGACGACCAGCATGCGAATTATTGCGCTCAGAATCGGCGGCTGGCGTTCGTTCTCGCCTCTCACGCCTGTGACGTTGGATGACCTCAAGCAGGTCAACCTCATCATCGGTCCGAACAACGCCGGAAAGTCCAACCTCGTTCGGTTCTTCGCGTGGCTGCGAGCGAACCTTCACCAGTACGACCGGGCCATGATGTCGCGGCCACCCGATATCGACCTCGGAAGCGTTCCATCGCTCGTCGAGGAGGCGGACCTTTGGATGCAGGACGACGCTATTCCTGTCGAGGCGGAGCTGCAACTC
>CAZVVS010000725.1:0-1865 GCA_964630585.1 uncultured Gordonia sp. | reverse complement strand
CCGGTGAGGATGCAGCCCCGCTCCAGGGCACCGACCTCCACCGGGAGTTCCAGGCCGTGCTCCCTCAAGAGCGCGGCCAGACGGTGCCCCGACGCTTCGGTGTCGGCCGCCACCACGATCCGATAACCGTCGTCGAGAAGCTGCCGAAGCTGGAACGTAAGCGCTTCACCCCCACCCACCACTGGGTTCCAGCCGGTCGCCGCCACCGTGGCCACATCGGGTCCGTCTGGGACCGTCGTCATGGTCCACACCGGCAACGAGCTGGACTTGAACAGCTCCTCGAATCCGACGTGCAACGCCGGGAACTCCCGACCTTCGCCGACCTCCCAAGTCCGGGCGAGGGTGGAGGCCAGATCCGCCTCTTCGGCCAACAGATCGGCAGCCCGATCCCGAAGGCGACGAGGCTCGGACAGAATCACCTGGGCATCGCCGGGAAGGATGTCGACCACGGTGCGCTCGTCGGTGGTCAGCCACGGCAACCAGGACTCCATGCCGTCGAAGATCTGCCCTTCGGCCAGGCGCTCCCACTGCTCGCGGCCCCACGGTTCAGCAGCCACCAAGGCGTCGGCCCGGGTCCGCACCTCTTCGGTGGGGAGCAACTCGCGGCAGGGAAAGGCCTCGACCAACGCCAGATCCGCCACCGACCGCTGGTCACTGACCGAGAACGTGGTGAGGCGATCTATCTCGTCACCCCACAGATCGATGCGCACCGGCGCGTCGGCAGTGGGAGGAAAGAGGTCGACGATCGACCCTCGCACCGCGAACTCCCCTCGATGCTCCACCTGAGATTCACGTCGATAGCCACTGGAACCCAACCAGGTCACGAGCTCGACTTGGTCCCGCACCTCCCCTCGCCGGATCACCAGTGGGGCCACGTCTTCCACGTGAGGACCGAGCCTCTGCACCAAGGCGCGGACAGGAGCCACCACCACCAGCGGCATCCGATTGGCCGGCGCATGGCGCAACCGCCAGATGGTGCGCAGCCGGCGACCCATGGTCTCGATGCCCGGGCTCACCCGCTCGAACGGCAGCGTCTCCCATGCTGGGAAGAGCTCTACCGCTTCCTCGCCCAGGAAGGTGGTCAGGTCGTGGGCCAGCCGCTCGGCCTCGGCGGTGGTGGGAACGGCAACCAAGATCGGCCGACGAGACCCCACCTGGGTGAGAGCCGCCAACGTGACCGGCCGGGCCGCCTCGGGCACGGCCATGACCGCGGCCGACCGCCCCAACACCTGGAGCATCGCCGGCTCGTCACGCAGCAGGGCAGGGAGTTCAGAAATAGACAAGACAGATCCTGATGGAGCAGTGCGGCGCAGGCGCGGGAACGCCCCGGCGACATCGGAGCCGGGGGTGGGACGGCAACGCTACCGCTCCGCGTCCAGGAAACCTCGGTCCAGACCCTGGTCTCGGTCACCGCCCCTCGACCACGGTGGACGGCTCAGATGCGCTGGTTGTAGCGGGTCATTGCCGCTTCTGGGCCTTCAGCCAAGATCAGCTCCACCGCGTCGGCGGCTTCGGCCATGGCCACGTCGAGCTCGGCCCGTTCGGTCTTGCCGGGGCGCTTGAGCACATGGTCGACCCCCTGCTGGCGCCCAGGAGGCTTTCCGATCCCGATCCGGACCCGCACAAAGTCGTCGGTGTGGAGGTGGGCCTTGATCGACTTGAGGCCGTTGTTCCCGGCCAGCCCGCCACCCACCTTCACCTTGAGCTTGCCGGCGGGAAGATCCATCTCGTCGTGCACAACCACGAGGCGGTGGGGGTCATCTACCCCATGGCGATGGAGCAGGGCAGCTACCGCCACGCCCGAATCGTTGTAGAAGGTCTGGGGGAAAGCCAACGCCACCCGGTGAGGTCCCATACGGACCTCA
>CAZVVS010000724.1:0-1869 GCA_964630585.1 uncultured Gordonia sp. | reverse complement strand
TGGCGCGCGGGGCATGGCCAGACGGTAATCGGGCCCTACGCGATGAACCTGGGTCGGGCTCGGTGTCGCGTGACGGTGTGAGTCTGTCGGGGGCAGCCGCCGGCGAGCAAGATACGGAGCCGGTAGTTGTTGAGGTTGCGGAAGCCGCGGCCTGATCGCTTGACCTGCTTGATGGTGAGGTTGGCAGCTTCGACACGGCCGTTCGATGCGCCGGTGGTGTGGTGCGCGAGGATCTCGGCCCGCCATCGCGTCAACGTCTTCGCGAGGGTGCGCAGCTCGGGCCCCGCCGCCGCGTCGCTGCACCAGGCGGTGGCTCGGTCGAGTGCGATGGTGGCGTCGTCGAGCGTGGTGGCGAGGTAGATGT
Organism: uncultured Gordonia sp.; assembly: GCA_964630585.1. Classification (GTDB taxonomy): domain Bacteria; phylum Actinomycetota; class Actinomycetes; order Mycobacteriales; family Mycobacteriaceae; genus Gordonia. Next base: position 1,505 of record CAZVVS010000724.1, on the reverse strand, counting down.
CGCGGACGTACTCGCGTGCGACCCAGGCGTCTTGGACTTCGCCGGTCGGGTCGCCGTCACGGAGTGCTTGCTCGAGGCGTTCCCAGCCGGACTCGTCGAGGCGTTCGGCACCCATCAGGAGCAGCTTGCGGATCCCGTAGAGCGGGTCGCCCTTCCAGCCGCGATGGCCGACAGTGGCCTGCTGGACGCGTTGACGGCACTTCGTGACCGCCTGGCCAGCGAGACGCACGATGTGGAACCCGTCAACCACGATCGTCACGTCGGCGAGCAGGTCGTGGCCGAGGATCGCTGAGCGGTAGCCCTCGTGCGGATCGACCGACACGACCTCGATCCCCGACACCCAATCGGCGGGCTGCTCGTCCAACCAGCGCTGGAGATCAGCGGCGTTGCGGCCGTCGAACACGTCGATGATCTGACCGGTGTGCACATCGACCGCGGAGCTCACGAACCGTCGCCGGCGGTGCCGCTTGGCTGGCGACATGACGGTCTCGTCGAACCCGATCTGAGCGACCTCGCCGACACGATCCGGCGCCTCGACACGTGTCCGTCCGTGGCGTTCGACATGCCGCCACACCGTCGACCACACCACCCCCAACTCGCGACCCGCCGACGCGGGCGTCGCTTCGACCGCTGCGATCCGGTCGGTCGCCCACCGCCCGGCACGTTCGGTCAGCACCGCCCGCGGGAGCGCGAACTCCGGTCGCTGCTCGGTCCACGTGCGCGTCTCGCACAGCTCCTCGCAGCACTCGAACACCCGCTTCCACCAGCGCGTTGTGACCGGCCGATCCGCGAGCGGCGCGTCACGCAACGTCACCCAGCGCCGATCCTTCGCACGGCCGAACACCCCACACTCCGGACACGCCACCCGCGCGCTCTCGGTCTCCACTTCCACGACCACTTCGACGCCATCGTCGTCGACACCCAACAGCTTGAAACCGGGCGCGACGAACCAGACCAGCGATGCACTACCGTCCCCCACGGGGGCCTCCTTGAACCTCGGACCGTCAGACAGTCACGAGAATCACCGAGGCCCCCACCTCACTCGCGGATGCTCATCCCAGCGTCAACGCGAAGGGCCGAGTGACAAGCTGGGCGACTCTTCGTACACGATCACCGATGCAGGTGAGCCAGACGGCCGAGTCGGTCTGCTGAGTGACCTCGACGATGAAATCATCGTCATGTCGGCTGACGCCGAGTCGGGCGAACCTCTATGGGGCGAGCTAACCCTGGGCAACTAGCTGTGCAACTGACGGAGGGCGGTGACACTCAGGTTCCTGTGGTCTTCTGTCGTAGTCGTTCGTAGGGGGTTTGTCCACCTGACCCGTCGTCCTCGCTCGCCCACGAATACGATCGGCCCGACAGACGCATGATCGAAATGAATCGCGTTCGCAGCAGACGGGAACTGGCCTTACACGCTTCGACAACTGGAGCCGCCACACGAACAACGTACCCGATCCAGCTCCGGCAGTCGCTTTGGTCCATGGCGTAGAGACCGTCGCCCCTTG
>CAZVVS010000723.1:0-1872 GCA_964630585.1 uncultured Gordonia sp. | reverse complement strand
GCGTGCCACTTTCGTCAGCTTGTCCCGATCTCAGCAGATAGCCGTCGCTTGTCTCCGCGAAGTTGTCGTTGTATATGAAGTCGTTGCCGGTGTTGTAGGGAGGGTCGATGTAGATGAGCTTGACCTTGCCGAGGTATGACTCCTGCAGCAGCTTCAGGGCTTCGAGGTTGTCGCCTTCGATGAATAGGTTCTTGGTGGTGTCGAAGTCGACAGATTCCTCGCGGATCGGACGGAGGGTCTTGGCGATTGGTGCGTTGGCGGCGAAGGCTGCTTCCCGTTTGCCGGGCCAGTCCAGCCGGTAGCGTTCCTGCGGGCCTTCGACAACGTGGTCTGACAGTTCCTGGCGCAGCAGGTCGAAGTCGATGGCTTTCTTGGGATTGCCGTCGGCGTCGAGCGTCTCGGTGATGACGTTGGGGAACAATTCCGCGAGCCTGTCGATATTGGCCTCGGTCAGGTCCGGCGATGTCATGCGAAGTTTCTCCACCTGCTACCTCTGCTGTTCCAGTTCTGCTTGCTTCGTTTTCAGTGCACGCCGAAGCTCCACCTTGCGGTTGAGTTGCGGCTCGGCGCGGAGTTTGCGTTCCAGGGAGGCGACCTCGCGTTCGAGCTTGCGCACGGCCTGGAGTCTTTCAGCAACGTCTGACAATTCCTCTCCAGGCCGTACTGATACCGGGGTTAGCGGCGTAAGGAGTGCGGTGTACAGGGACGGCAGGTTGATCGCTGTCGGTAGTGGCTGCCGCTCGGCATCCGAGGGTTGCCAGGCGGTCGTGTAGTAGGCGCTGAGCTTCGGCGTAGCGGGGCCGACCTGCTTGTGCGATGCAGCCATTCGGACCCGCTGCTCGTCTCCCTCGCCGGTGACTATCTCGAAGATGATGGGGGTCTTCACCGCTTTGTCGATGGCGGCGAGCACGGACTCGCCGACATCGTCGCCCTTTGTGTCGATCTGGAAAATTTGGATCTCGGGAACGTCTGCGTTGCCGGGCAGGTTGATGGTGGATTGGGCGAGCTTGTAGGCCCAGGTGATGCGTTGGACCTCGGTGACGAATTTGTCACGCACGGCACCGCGGACGGTGCCGTGTTCGTAGAATTTGGTCTTCGGTACGGTACGACCGAATTTGGCGGCGACGGGCCAGCGGTAGAGCGGGACCGTCATGTGGTGCCTTCGGCTGTGTCGACGATCGCGATGAATGCGGTGAGTTCGAAGTCGTCGAGGCCGGCGATTGCCTGGGTGAGCGCCGTCGTGTGTCCTCCGCTGAAGAGGCTGTCGATGTCGCGTTCTTCGGTGACGTCGATCATGGATCGGATTGCTGCGGTGAGCAATTCGGAGTACTTGCCCATCTCTGCGCCTTCGCGGGTGGCAGCGTTGAAGATGCGGGTGACCTCGGTGACGGGTTCCTCATGGGGCCGGCATCCTGCGCGAATCAAGTCGAGAAGGTGTTTGGCCTCTGTGTGGTCGGCGATGACGTTGCCGTTGTCGTCGAGGTAGACCAGGTAGTGCGGGTGCAGCCGGTTGCCTCGGTTGATGTTCTCGTTGGCATCGACGTTGCGCAGCGCAAACAATACGCCGGGACGTAGGCCTTTTACCGGGTCTGCGGGAACGACTGCGTGAAGGCCCTTCGGGGCGGTGGCTAGATCGCCGTACTCCTTGAGATACGCGAGGAGGTCCATTCGGAAGTCGTTGAGACCGAGATCGGTGATGGATACGCCGGTGCGGACGTCTTCGAGTTCGATGACTTCGTCTTGGAGCTTGCGGAGCTGCTCCTTGCGGAATACGGCGTCGCTGCCTTCGAGGGTGAGGACATTGTCGTCGGCGGTGCCGGCGAGGTCGGCGATGACCATGCGGTTCTCGACGCGTTCCTTGAGGTTGATGTA
>CAZVVS010000722.1:0-1873 GCA_964630585.1 uncultured Gordonia sp. | reverse complement strand
GTGAGCCGAGCTTATTGTGTGTAGGTTTGGCCTTGACACCAAAATCAACTTAACAGTTGCCGCACCGCGCGGCAATTTAGAACTAAAATTTTACCTAGGAGGCTTTGCGTGAATAGACGTGAGCGAAAAAATTTGTTGTTTCTGATGGGTTTAACCATCGCAACACTGCTTTGGCTCGTGCTCATCATTGCACGCATAAAGCCTTAATATAAACCACGTTCAAATCCGTTTCTGCTGCACTTGCGGTAGAGGTGGTAAAAAACAAAAGTGACTTCAGCAACTATAAGGAGGGTTGCAATGTCTGTTGAAATTTTGGCAATGCAGTTGATGGCTAACTACCCTCAACTACGCGAGCTTGAAGTGGTACGCGTTAAAACCGTCGCAGCAGCGGTCGGTATTGGTGTACATCCGAACGGTAAGCGGGCGAGTAGACGTTCCGCTGCGAACGCTATTGTCGCAGCTAATCTACACGAGGTGGGTTTGGCCTCCCACGTTGTGTTGCTCAGCCTCAATGTGCATCCGGTTTCCGGCCTCACTGAGGCAGAAGCTATGCGTCTGGAAATTTCGGTTGCCCTGACGTGATACTCGACCCTAGGCAACTTGCGTCCGGCGATGTGGACAACACGTTCCGAAACATGCTCAGCTTGCGCGAGCTTGTTTCGGGGTACGGTTGGGAAAGAGTGGTCATTTGCGCTCACAAGCATCATGCGTTTCGTGCAGGCATGACGGCCCGTTGGGCTTTGCGAGGTCTGGGCGTTGAGGTGGTTGTGCTTTACGTTCCCGGGGAGTACGATTGCGAGGCAATCGGACTATTTGAAGCAGCGACCGCCTTCTGGTGGCGCGAAAAGTGCGTATGGCTTTACGCCATACTGTACTTCATCTGGAACTGGAACTTGCCGCTCAGGCACTAACAAAAAAACCGGCCGCAAGGCCCTTAACACAGCAACAAAAGGAGGCTGTCCATGAGTACATTAGTTACCATTTTACTTCTCGTCATCGCAGCGTATGCATGGTGGCAACGCCAGCGTCGTGCGTGGACAGAGCGGGTCATGATTGGCTACGGCCAGGCCGCGAAGTTCACCAATATGCCATTCAAAGTTCAGTGGGTCGGCGAACAGAAACAGAATGAGCCACTGGATCAAGTCGTCATCGGACTTGTTGACCCGGCTAACACGGAAGGCGCAAAACCGGTATTGATTATTGATGCCGGACATCCGAATTTTGGGGTGTGCGTTGAACTCAAAAAAGAGGACGAGGTTCTTATGACTTTCAACCCCGCTGGGTGGAAGTGGGGTGACGAGACAGCCTGCGCCCAAAACAACTGGGCCAGGCATGTGGTTGTTACCAAGAAGAACTGACTTCCAGCAGTCAAAGAGGCAACAATGTGATGCTAACGAAAAAGCGAGCTCAAAGTTTGAGCCCGCTTTTTTCTATGGTTGAGAATTAGTGTTCATATTTTATATCCAGTTTTGGTGCAGCTTGGTCTATCCAGGTTTCTACTTTCCCTATCTTATATGTGGTGGTTGCTCGTTCGGTGTCTAGTCGTTCTACAATATGTAAAATCTTATCTAGTTTACCGTGCATTTCTGCTTTGGTTGCTAAATTTTCTATTTTTTCCTCTAAGCGTTCTAGCCGCTCGTCGTGCTCGAGGAGCTTGGAGTATATTTTTGTTTCGTCCATAGGGGTTTGATTATTGCTTCCACTATAATAACCCCAAACTTTTGCAGGGTCAATTGACTCTTATATACGGCATTTTTTAATAAAGCCTGGCTATAGCATAGAGTCGCACTTTCGCAAATTATATGTTTTAAAATATTGCGCAATTATACAAAAGGCTTACACTATAGGGTCAAACAAAAAAGAGTAAAAATTA
>CAZVVS010000721.1:0-1875 GCA_964630585.1 uncultured Gordonia sp. | reverse complement strand
GGTGGCCTACAACTTTGACACCGACACCTGGGTGAACTTCAAGCTGTTCGGCGGCATCGGGCTGATGCTGCTGTTTGTCATCGGTCAGGCGCTGTACCTGGGGCGCTACCTCAAGGACACCGGCACGCCAGGCGAGGGAGGCACGCCGTGAGCCCGGGCACGGGCGTCACTGCTGGTGCCCTGTCGCAACGGTTGACCGAACGCCTGGCGCCAACCCGGCTCGAAGTGCTGGACGAGAGCGCCGCCCATGCCGGACATGCCGGGGCCGACGGCACTGGCCAGGGCACCCATTTCCGGGTCCGGATTGCGTCCCCCCGCTTTACCGGCCAGACACGTCTGGCACGCCACCGCCTTGTGTATGATGCGCTGCAAGATTTCATCGACCGGGGCGTGCATGCCCTTGCGATCGAGTTGGTCTGAACCTCCCAGGAACCCATCATGAAGAAACTGACCCTGTCCGCCATCGTGGCGGCTGCCCTGGCCGGCGCCGTGGCGCTGCCCGTCTCGGCCCAGAACGTGGCCATTGTCAATGGCAAGGCCGTCCCGAAGACCCGTGTCGACGCGCTGGCGCAGCAAATCGCCAAGTCCGGCCGTCCGGTCACCCCCGAGATGCAGGGGCAGCTCAAGGACGAAGTGATCACCCGCGAGATCTTTGTGCAGGAAGCCCAGAAGCGCGGCCTGGATGCCACCGACGACAACAAGAACCAGCTCGAACTGGCCAAGCAGGCCATCCTGATCCGCGAGCTGATCACCGATTTCCAGAAGAACAGCCCGGTGACCGACGCCGACATCAAGGCCGAGTACGACAAGTTCGCCGCGGCCAAGGCCGGCAAGGAGTATCGCGCCCGCCACATCCTGGTCGAAAAGGAAGACGAAGCCAAAGCCATCATTGCCAGCCTAAAGATGGGTGGCAAGTTCGACGAGATCGCCAAGAAGCAGTCCAAGGACCCGGGCTCCGGCCAGAACGGTGGCGATCTGGACTGGGCCAATGCGTCCAGCTATGTCCCGGAGTTCTCCCAGGCGATGGTGAAGCTGGCCAAGGGCCAGACCACCGAGACCCCGGTCAAGAGCCAGTTCGGATTCCATGTGATCCGCCTGGACGATGTGCGCGAAGCCGAGCTGCCCAAGCTCGATCAGGTCAAGCCGCAGATTGCCCAGCAACTGCAGCAGCAGAAGCTGGCCAAGTTCCAGGAAGAACTGCGCGGCAAAGCCAAGGTCGAGTAAACGGGCCAGGCTCTTGCCAGGGCGGCCTGCGGGCCGCCTTTTTCATGACCGGGCGAGCCAGCCCCAGGCGATCAGTGCTCCGATCAGCACCGGCTGGTGCAACATGTACCAGCTCAGGCTCCAGCGGCCCAGGATGGCCAGACCCGTGGCGCCCTGGGGCAGGCGCAACGCCAGCCAGTGCGGACGTTCCCGCAGCAGCCACTGGCCGGCGGCCATGCCCCACCACATGACACCCAGCCAGGGAAACACCGGAACATAGTCCTCGGTGGCCGGCTTGCGACCCACCCAACCCAGCCAGTTGAAGGCAACTTCGTTGAGAAACTGGCCGCCAGCCCCCGTGGAATGGGCGTACTGCGCTATGAATTTGCTAGCAATTGCCAGCGCGCCGGCCCCCCATAACCAGCGTCCCCAGCCAGCCGTCAGGCGTACGACAACCAGCATGACCGCCATGCCGTGCAGCACCCCGAAGTAAATGAAGGTCCTGGGGAACATCAGCATGGACCCGGCGGTGACCAGCAGCGCGCAGCCGGCCACCTGGGCCCAGCGGCGCCAGAAGCGGGGCCAGGTCACGCCCTGCTGGTGGGCCACTGCCTGGCCCAGCCCGGCGCAAAACAGGAACAGGCTGACGATGGCGCTGCGCTGCAGCGTCCA
>CAZVVS010000720.1:0-1875 GCA_964630585.1 uncultured Gordonia sp. | reverse complement strand
CGGTAGGTCAGGAGCCGGGTGTATTCGTCAGGTCGGATCGAGTGGTAGTGCGCGGCGTCGAGGAGGTATTCGGCTGCGGCGGACAGCAGATCCGCTGGCGGCCAGTCGGAGGCGTTGACGGCGGCGACAAGGGCGGGCCACGACGTGTCGGCGGTGATGGCTTCGGCGGCAGCAGTGCCGAGCACGCGGTGCAGTTCTGCGGTCCACGGCGGGCGCAGTCGGGTGTTGGCGGTTTCGAGGGTGGCCGGGGCCAGGGTTCCCGCGAGCCGCCACCACAGGGCTGCGGCGGGCAGTTCGTCGGGCAGCGGACCGTGACGGTCGAGGGCGTCGGTGAGCAGGCTGGTGATGTCGGCGCCGGCGCGTGCGGCGGTGTCGAGGTGGGTGGCCAGTTGTGGCCAGTACGGATCGCCGGTGATGCGGGGTTCGAACCGTTCGGCGAGGGTGCGCCATCGTGCGGCGCCGGGGTTACCGGCGATCAGTGCGGTGTCGAGGCGTTGGTGAATGAGAGTCTGGAAGGCGTTGGCGCGGTTGGCGTGCTGTTGGGGGCCGGTGATCCGGGTGTCCGCGGGATCCACGTTGTGGGCGGCGCGGAATACGGCGATCTCGGCCAGAAGTCCCGATCGGTGTCCAGCAAGGGGCCGCGCCCAGGCGGGTGCGGTGGCCGGCGTCCAGCTGCGGGCGTGGGCGCGGATACTGTCGGCGAGGTTGGTGACAAGGTTGGCGCGGGCGTCCAAATATGTTTTCCATTGGTCGTTTTCCTGAATCCGTCGGGGGATTGCCGGCAGCCAGCGCAGTGGTCCGACGGTGTTGAGTGCGCTGTCCTCGGGTGTGCCCAGCCGCCAGTCCAGCACGGCAGCGGGGTCGATGGCATCGTCGATCGGTCGGAAGGCGGCGTGGTGCAGGGCGGCCACCGGATCTTGGCCGTCGAGGGACAGCAGGGCGAGGTTTCGTCGTAGTACGGGCCATGCTTCGGCCTCGGTCAGCCCGGCATGCAGATTGGTGGCGGCGGTGTCTATGCGGGCCATCGTTGTTGTGCCGGCGAGTTGTTGGGCCGCGGTGGTCAGCGCGTCGGTGTACATGTCGGCAGCGCGCGAGAGCCGCGCGGTGGGGTCGAGTTCGGCGCGCTGGGTGCTGTGCGCGGAGACTTGCGCGCCGTCGCGATCCAGGATGGTGGTGAGGATGTCGGTGGCGGTCGGTGGGTGGGTGGCCTTGGGGGCCAGGATGCGGTGTGGGTCGGCTTCGCTGGTGGAGAAGTAGATGTGGTTGGCGTGCTTGCCGCGGGTGAGTGCGACGTAGAGCTGTTCGCGGGTGAGGGTGTCAGAGCCGACGACGTGGCATTCGTGGCGGGCGGTGGTTCCTTGGGCGCCGTTGATGGTGCGCGCGTAGCCGAGCGTGGTGTGGGTCGCGGCGTACCGTGCGGGAAGCCGCACGGGTGGGCTCGTCTGGGCGCTGTGGTCTCGTTTTACGGTGACGTTGCCGTCGTCGTCGATGTCGGTGATTTCCCAGCGGTGGCCGTTTTTGACCCAGCCGCCGTCGGGGATGTGCAGCCAGCGGGCGTTGCTCCGGCTGAGGATCAAGTCCCCGACGCTGGCGGTCAGGCCGTCGGAAAGAGTGACAGTGCGCGTGTTTTCGCTCTGCCGTTCGCGCTGGAGTCGGTCGAGCCGCGCGCGTTCGTTGAGTTCTGCGACCAGGTCGTTGGTGGGGGCGATCAGTAGCGCGTCGCGCTTCTCCTTGACCGCTTGCGACCAGGCTTGGTAGGCCATGTCGGCGGCGACGTGATCGGCGCCGACATGGACGCGATGGTGGTCGAGGTAGAACGCGATGCCGGATGGATCGCCATCTCGTAGGGCCAGGCTGGCCGCGCCTTCGCCGGCC
>CAZVVS010000719.1:0-1883 GCA_964630585.1 uncultured Gordonia sp. | reverse complement strand
AGGTGGTCGGTCCGGATGTGGGGAAGGTTGTTCGGTGGTCGGCCGAAGCCCAGTCGGAGATCACCGCGGCGCTGGCGACCTCTGCGCAGTACGCGACCGACACGACCACGTCGTACTTCACCGGCGTGGGGCAGACCGCGGTCGAAGCCGGCAAGGGGGCCGTCGCTGGCGGCGCCGCGGTCGTCTCGGCGACGAAGAAGGGGGCGGACACCGTCGTCCTGAAGATCAAGGACACCGGTGCCTGGCTCTCCGAGAGCATCGCGATTCCACGCGCCTACTCGACACCGCTCGAGCTGGAGGAACTTCAGGTGGACGCAGACGGTGACCTCGAGGGCACCGTGGAACTCCCCATCCGCCGACTCGGGAACGGCCCACACACCCTCGTCATCGACGGCACCGGTGCCGACGGCCAGCCGAGACGGTTGATCCAACCGTTCGTCATCCTCGACGGGCCCAGTGCCCTGGACAGAACCGTCGAGGTCCCTCCAGGCGGCCTCGCTGACGGCTCCCCCAACCTGCTGGCCGACGCCATCGATCCGATCACCGCAGAACCGCTCATCGCCGAGCTCGATCGCGATGCGGATCACGGGAAGGTGGTCATCGCTGACGACGGAACGTTTACCTACGCACCTGAGGCCGATTTCACCGGCGACGACTCGTTCACCTACCGGGTCACGAACGCCATCGGAGTCGTTTCGGACCCGATCCAGGTGACACTGCGCGTCGGAGCAGCACCTCCGGTCGCCGCGGAAGACTCCTACTCGACCGAGGCCGGGACGACCCTCCACGTCGCTGCCCCGGGTGTGCTTGCCAACGATACGAACCCCGGCACCGGTCCGCTCAGCGCGACTGTGGTCGACCAGCCGAAAAACGGAATCCTGCAACTCGATCCCAGCGGCTCAGTCATCTACGAACCAGCACCGGGCTACGTGGGGCCGGACTCATTCACCTACCGTGCAACGCGAGCCGACGGTGCGACATCACAGCCCACGGAGGTGAACCTGGATGTGACAGCGCCATGCCGTCGGGTCAGCTCGATCGATGAGGTGTCCGGAAGCGGGGCTCTCGACAACGGCGCTCACCTCGACATACACCTCCGACGTTACCGGCTGTTCTGGAGCGGCAGACCATTCTGGGTCGGGACAGTGCGCTACCGCGACGCTGAGCGGACCGTCTTCGGAGTCGTGCTCACGTCGAACCCAGTGGTTACGCCAAGTCGAGGATGCGGAACTGCAGTCATCCAGGTCGACGCCGTCCAACTTGGCCGTCGACCAGTCCTGGGGAAGCTGTCGCTGACTGTCTCCGATTCCTCTCCATTTCAGCCTGATCACGTGGAGATGCGCTTCCGCCGATCGGTCGTTACAGCCACGGTTGTTGCGGGTGACCTAGTTGTCCGATAGCCCGTGCCGGCCGTGGAGCGGCCCAGAACTGCTGCGAGATCCATGTGGTGTTGCCAACACCAACGAGGAGTCGTGGAAGGTACAAAGGAGATCCCGATCTTGAAGCGGGGTATCCATTACCCAATCGCGCTCGATGGAAGCTCGTACCACTTCGGCGAGATCCAGCCCATGACCGGTCCGAACCCATCTCGAGAGCCTCAGCACACTGAGGAGCTTCCCCTTGGCGATCTGAGCTGTGCCGGCGCGGCGCCGCCACGGACCGTGGTCCCCCTGCCGGCCGAGTAGTCGCGGAAATAGTCGCGAACTATCTGGAACCTCTCGGAATGGACGGCACCAGACGTCACGTAGCCCACCGTCGACGCCCCGAGAACACCGCCAGAACGACACCTGCTCGGCCTCAGCGACACCAGCCGTCACCGCAGGCCGAAGGCTTAAACCCCTCGGGAGCTCACGCTCCGTGAGAGTTCGAATCTCTCCCCGGGC
>CAZVVS010000718.1:0-1886 GCA_964630585.1 uncultured Gordonia sp. | reverse complement strand
GGCCGCGTCCGGTTGGTCGGCGTGGATGCCGGCACCGGATTCGACGACGACCTCGTAGCCGAGTTGCTTCAATTGGGCCACTGTCTTGGCAGTGGCAGCGACGAGGTTCTCCCCCATCTTGGATTCCCGGGGGATGCCGATCAACATGGCGTCGCCTCTCCGGCTCAGTGGCGCCTACCGACGGCCACGTGGGTCACAAACTCGTTGAACATAACACGGGGAACTGCCTGCTCAACCAGACAGTCGGATACGTCACAAACGTGACGAATGCCTACCCGTTGGTAGGCACCCGTACCGCCTGATCTGGTCAGGCCCCGACGTCGACGCGGGCAGTCGCCGCTGCGTGGCGTCCGGCCCGGCGGCCAAAGTAGGAGCCCTCGCCAAGTTGGGTGCCGCTGGCGTAGCCCTTACCGTCCTGCGCGATGTTGGCCGCGCAGGCCCCGGCCGCATACAGGCCGGAGATCGGTGCACCATTGACGTCGAGCACCTCTCCGTCGACGCTCGTCGCCATACCGCCGATCGTGAAACCGGCATACATGGCCTTGCCCAGGCTCATGTCGAACGCCGCCCACGGGCCGGAATCCTGCGGGGCGAGGAACTCTTCGCTCTTGTGGAAGTCGGGGTCCTCGCCCTTCGCGGCGAACTCGTTGTAGCGGTCGAGCGTCGCGACGAGGTTCCCCTCGGGGATGCCGAGGGCCGATTCCATCTCCGTCACCGTCTCCCAGCCGTCGATGAAGGTGATGAGCGGCACCGCGGGGCGCTCCATGTGCGCCTCGTCGACGATGAGATACGCCGTCGACTCCGACTGCTCCAGCACGAACTGTGATGTACGCGAGTGGTAGCTGTCCTCGGTGACGAACCGTTGTCCGTCCTTGTTGACGATGATTCCGTTGAGAAGGATCGACGGCGGGTAGGCCGGCGCGGTCACGAAGGGCGACTCCATGTGCTTGAGCTTCGCGCCGACCGACTCACCCATCCGGATACCCAGACCGTCGTCGTAGGTGCTGCCCAGGACGAAGGGCTTCTCCGCCAGCTGCGGCACGTAGCGCGCGACCATCTCGGGGTTCATCACAAAGCCACCCGCGGCGATCACAACCGCCTTCGCGCGGATGAAGCCCTCGCCCTCGGTGGTCTTCCACCGCACGCCGACGACCCGCGTGGGCTCACCGTCGGCATCCTTCTCGACGATCAAGTTGCGGGCACCCGTCTCGTAGCGGACCTCGACTCCGAGGCGCTCGAGCTCGGCCTGCAGCAGGTCGATGACCATCGATGCGCCGCCGGTGTCGCCCGGCTTGGGCACTTTGTGTCCGCGCGGCGCCGGCTTGGCCATGTTCTTGAACGGCCAGACCTTCTCGTTGCCGGTGAACATGAGGCCCTCGGTGTTGGGCTGGATCACGGCCTTGCCGGGGAAGTAGGACCGCTCGAACTCCAGCCCCAACGACTCGAGCCAGTTGAAGTGCTCGACGCTGTCGGTGCAGTATGCGTGGATCTTCTCCGGCTCGGGCTCGAGGGACACCGCGGTGATATAGCGCTCCATCTCCTCGGGGCTGTCGTCGTGCCCGGTGGCCTGCTGGACCGCAGTCCCGCCGCCGAGGTAGAAGTGGCCGCCGGCCATCCGCGTGGTCCCGCCGGCGTCGGCGGCGCGCTCGAGGACGAGTACCTTCGCACCCGCGCGGGCCGCGTCGACCGCGGCACACCCGCCGCCTATGCCGAAGCCGACGACGAGAACGTCGACATCATCGGTGTAATTGTCGACCGTCGACGCGTCGATGACGTCGGGAAGCGCGGTGCCTTTGGCCTCAGCGATGCTCATGGTGCATCACCCTAGCGCACAGGTAGAACGTGTTCTAGTTCCAGTATCGGTCAGCGACCGAGATAGTTGTCCA
>CAZVVS010000717.1:0-1888 GCA_964630585.1 uncultured Gordonia sp. | reverse complement strand
CTTCGCCCACGATGACCCGGTCTGGGTTCATCCGCAGGCTCATCCGGACCAGGTCGGCCGCCGTGACCTCGCCGGCACCTTCTACGTTTGCTTCGCGAGCCTCGAGAGCGACGCAGTCCGGGTGGATGTCGGCGAACCGGTCGAGGCCGAGTTCGAGCTCGGTCTCGATGGTCACGATCCGCTCCGCCGCCGGGATCTCTGCGGCGAGGGCGCGAAGCATGGTCGTCTTCCCGGCGCCGGTCGCCCCGGCCACGATGATCTGCTGGCGTGACCGAACTGCTGCGGACAGGAACGAGGCGAGCCCGTCGTCGATCGCTCCGAGCTCGACAAGGTTCGAGAGGTCGAGCTTCATGTAGCGATGACGCCGGATCGACACCGATGGTCGGTCGCACACCCACGCGACGGCGAAGAGGCGCGACCCGTCGGGAAGCTGGAGATTGAGCTGCGGGCGGGACGGGTTGAACTCCCGCTCCGACAGGCCGTAGCGCCGGCCGATCTCGCGCAGCTGTTCGATGAGCTCGTCGTCGGAGTCGGCGACGGGCGGTCCTTCGACCTTGAGTCCGCCGGCGTACTCGATGAACACCCGGTCGTGACCGTTGGCGACGACGTTCTGAATGGACTCGTCGTCGAGCAGCGGCTGGAGGCGACCGAGATGGAAGAGGCGGTCGAACACCGAGCGCGCCAACTCGTCCTCCTCGTCCTGCGTCATCACGTGCCGGCCTTCGGCGATCGCCATCGAGGCCAGGCGTTCGAGGCGATGACCGATCAGTTGGCGGGTGAGCATTTCCTCATCCGCAGTGTCGAGGTGTCTGCCCTCGGCGGCCAGCGTGCGCACCTTCGCAGAGAGCTCCTCGGCGATCTCGATGCGGAGCGTACGAACGAGGGTCTCGTCAATCGTGTCGACGATGCTCACGACGCGACCTCCTCGACGGGACTGATCGAGTGGCGCAGGTCGCGGGCCGAGCGAACGAGCGGCGTCCGCCGAAGCCACCGCTCCTTGGTCGAACCGGTGAGCATCGACGCACCGACGCGATCCGTTGGAATCGAGAGCGCGGCTGCGCAGCCGATCGCTTCAGCGACCTCCGCAGCGTTGTAGGGGCGGTCGCCACGGCAGGCGACCACCACGTTGGTGCATCGCGTCGTCAGGTCCTCGTGCTGGTATCGAGCATGTGCGACCCCGGCGACGGTCGGGTGGACGACGAGAACGATCGTGCGCGCCGCTCCGACCAGTTCGGTGGCTAGCGATCCCGAACGCCAGCGCCCGATGTCGGCGATCACGGGTCCGGCAGCGAGGATCTGGGCGAAGGGTCGCCCGAGGCTGCTGAGCGAGGCCTCGACCTGCTCGGGCGAGGAGGGCGACCCGAGGAGCTTGATTCCGTTCTGGACGTGCTGGAGGTGTCGCGCGAGTTCACCGCTGGAGAAGATGTGTCGCACTGCCGCTGCGAGCGACACCAAGCCGGGTGTCGCTGAGATGCCGAGCCATGCAGCGAGATCACCACCGTCGGGGTCGGCGTCGACGAGGGTGACCGGATCGGGGTTGCTGAGCGCGAGGGCAAGGGCGAGCGTGGTCGCCCCGGGTGAACCCTTCCCTCCGGCGACGCAGATGAGCCCGCTCACGGCGCGGTCACCACGAGGCTGAGTCGGCCGGCGGCTCCAGCTGCGGAGACTGCCGTGGCCGAATCGGCGGGGACTGCGAGCGACACCAGCATCTGGCTTTGCCCGTCAGCAGGTTCAGCGATGTCGATCACCGTTGCGGTTCCTCGTACGACCGGCTGGCCGGCCCCGCTGGCATCAGGGGTCGTCGTCTCGATGACGTCGACCGTGTCACCGATGGCGAGCCCCACCGGGTACTGGCCACCCTTCAAGACCGCTCCGGCGATCACGGTGC
>CAZVVS010000716.1:0-1890 GCA_964630585.1 uncultured Gordonia sp. | reverse complement strand
TGGACGGCCCGGGCGGGTCGCAGCTGCTGGTCGGCTACGTGTCGTCGGCGGGCGGGCCGCCGATCGAGCTGGACACGGTCAAAGCTGCTGCGGCGCTGACGCTTCCCCCGTACATGGTGCCGTCGGTGTGGACGGTGGTAGACGAATTCGAGTTCACCGCGGCCGGCAGATTGGATCGGAGGGAGCTGCCGGACCCCGATTTCAGCGCATCGGTCGAGCGATTCGTCGGGCCGGCCGGCGCAGCCGAGCCCGTGGTGGCGCAGGTATTCGCCGAGGTGCTGGGTCTGGACGTCGGCACAGTGAGTGCAACCGCATCGTTCTTCGATCTGGGCGGCAACTCGCTCTCGGCCACACGGTTGGTTGCCCGGATCGGTGAAGCGCTCGGTACGGGACTATCGGTGCGCGACGTCTTCGAGGCGCCGACGGTGTGGGCATTGGCCGCTCGGGTGGCCTCATCGTCAGAAGGTGTGCTTGCGTCGGTGACGGCGGTCGATCCGCGTCCCGATGTGGTCCCGCTGTCCTTCGCACAACGCCGCATGTGGTTGATCAACCGCTTCGACCCGGGTGCGGCGACCTACAACCTTCCCCTGGCACTGCGCCTGGCCGGACGTTTGGATGTGGCTGCGCTACGGCTGGCACTGCTCGACGTCATGGCCCGCCACGAGGTGCTGCGCACGGTGTTCCCCGAGGTCGGTGACGGCCCGGCGCAGGTCGTCGTCCCGATGGGCGAAGTGGTGCAGCGGTTCGACTGGGCCGTGGTCGACGACGAGGCCGACGCACTGGCCTCCGTGGCGCGGGGCTTCGACCTCGAGGTTGAGCTGCCGCTGCGCGCGCGGTTGGTCGAGGTCGGCGACGAGGAGTTGCTGTTCGTCCTGGTGATCCACCACATCGCCATGGACGGCGAGTCGAGCGCACCGTTGGTCGGCGACCTGATCACCGCATACTCGGCACGGTCGGCAGGGCGTGCGCAGGAGCTGCCTCCGCTACCGGTGCAGTTCGCGGACGTGGCGCTGTGGCAGCAGCGCGTACTGGGATCGGTCGAGGACGTCGATTCGGTGATCGGGAAGCAGATGGCGTACTGGGCCGACAACCTGGCCGGGTTGCCCGACGTCCTGGAATTGCCGACCGACCGACCGCGCCCGGCCGTGGCGTCGCTCGACGGAGCGGAAATCGGGTTCACCATTCCCGCCGAGGTGGCCGCCCGGGTGACGCGTATCGCCACCGAGCGGGGCGTGTCGCCGTTCATGGTGGTGCACGCGGCGCTCGCCGTGCTGGTGTCGCGCTTGGCGGTTACCGACGATGTCGTCATCGGGACGCCGGTGGCCGGGCGCGGCGACCGGATCCTCGACGAGATGGTCGGCATGTTCGTCAACACACTCGTCTTGCGGACACCGGTCGCCGACGGCGCCGACTTCACCGAGGTGCTTGACGTGGTGCGCAACGCCGACCTGGAGGCCTTCGCGAACGCCGACGTCCCCTTCGAGTACTTGGTCGAGGAACTGGACCCGACGCGATCGGCCGCCTTCGCACCGCTGGCCCAGGTCTTCCTCTCGTTCGAGCAGGGGGCGTCGCCGGGCGGACAAATCGCCTACGGCGCGGGCGGCTTGCGGATCACACCCGCGCCGGCGCCGGTGACCCCGGCGAAGGCGGACCTGACGGTCACGGTCCGGACTGGCGCGCCCGGGGCGACGTGGAATGGGACGGTGCTGTACGCGACTGATCTGTTCGATGCGAAGACGGCGGAGTCGATGGCGCAGCGGCTGGTGCGCGTGCTCGACGGCACCACCGCCGATCCGCGGGCGCTCATTGCCGATGTTGAGTTGTTGGGTGCGGAGGAGACCCGGGAGGTCTTGGCTGCGGGTGCGGGTGCGCCGTTGGGGTGGCCGACGC
>CAZVVS010000715.1:0-1902 GCA_964630585.1 uncultured Gordonia sp. | reverse complement strand
AACCCTGATCGAAGCCACGGATCGAGCCGATGCCGCCGACGTAGTAGTTCTTGTAGAACGGCACGTCCTTGCCACCGAAACCCTTCGCGTAGCCGACGTCTGCGTTCAGCATCAGGGCGTAGTCGGTACCGATCGGGAACCAGTGCTGGTACTGGTAGCCGAGCTTGCCGTAGCGCAGATCGCCGACCGGCACGGTCACCTCGCCATACAGGCGCTGGTATACGCCGCTGCGCGGATAGGTGAAGCTGTCACGGCCATCGCGCGACCAGCCGACGGTCATCAGCAGGCTGTCGACCGTGCATTCGCCGACGCCGGAGACGTCATTGAGGCCGTTGTCGCGGCAGAAGTTCTTGTACAGCAGCGGACTCAGCTCGTAGGTGGTGATCTCGGTACGATCTGCAGTGATACCGAAGTTGACCAGGTCGTCCTCGGCGATCGGCCAGCCGAGGCGGATACCGGCGCCGGTCGAGACCGTCTTGTAAGGCGACACCGAGTCGAGCTCATCGGCATCGTAGGTACGGTGGTAAAGATCCCAACCGAGGCCGACGCCATCGACCGTGTAGTACGGGTTGGTGAACGACAGCGCCAAGGTGCGGCTCGACTGGCTGGTGTTGAGGCCGAGCGTGAGCGCGTTGCCGCTGCCGAACAGGTTCTGCTGCGAGATCGATGCCGACAGCACGATGTTCTCGGAGCTCGAGAAGCCGGCACCCAGCATGAGGTTGCCGGTCGGGCGCTCCTTGACGGTGAAGTTGGCATCGACCTGGTCGGTCGTGCCAGGAACGGCCGGCGTCTCCACGGTGACTTCGTCGAAGAAGCCGAGGCGGTCGATGCGCGTGCGCGAGCGGTTGATCGCCGCGGCGTCGTACCAGCCGCCCTCCAGTTGGCGCATCTCGCGGCGAACGACCTCGTCGCGCGTCTTGGTGTTGCCGCCGACGTTGATGCGGCGCACGTAAACACGGCGACCGGGATCGACGAACACGGTGAACGCGACCTCGCGCTTCACCTTGTCGACTTCCGGCGCGGCGTTGACGTTGGCGAAGGCGTAGCCCTCGTTGCCGAGGCGATCGGTGATCGCCTTGGTGGTCTCGGTGAGTTTCTCGCGCGAGAAAGTGTCCCCGGGGCGGATCGCGGTCAACGTCTGGTATTCGGATTCGGGCAGGATCAGGTCGCCGGTGAAACGCACGCCGGTAACGGTGTACTTCTCGCCCTCGGTGATGTTTACCGTGATGTAGATGTCCTGCTTGTCGGGCGTGATCGAGACCTGCGTCGAGTCGATGTTGAAGTCGAGGTAACCCTGATTCAGGTAGAACGAGCGCAGGGTCTCGAGGTCGGCCGACAGCTTTTGACGCGAATACTGGTCATTCTTCGTGTACCAGGTCAGCCATCCCGGGGTCGTGAGTTGCATCTCGTTGAGCAGATCCTCCTCGGAGAAAGCCTTGGCACCGACGACGCTGATCTGGTGGATCTTGGCGACCCCGCCCTCGTCGACCTTGAAATTGATACCGACCCGATTGCGCTCGAGCGGCGTCACCGTGGTGGTAATGGTGGCGGCGTACTTGCCGCGGGAAAGGTACTGGCGCTTGAGTTCCTGCTCCGCACGTTCGAGCAGGGAACGATCGAAGATCCGCGATTCGGCAAGGCCGACTTCGCGCAAGCCCTTCTTGAGTGCGTCCTTGTCGAACTCCTTGACACCGTCGAAGGTGATGTCTGCGATTGCCGGACGCTCGTCCACCACGACCACGATGACATCGCCCTCGGTTTCAATGCGCACGTCACTGAAGAAGCCGGTGGCGAACAGCGCGCGGATGGCTTCGGCGGCCTGCTCCTCGGAGAAGCGCTCGCCCACACGCACCGGCAGGTAGTTGAAAACGGTGCCCGCCTCGGTGCGCTGGATACCTTCGA
>CAZVVS010000714.1:0-1919 GCA_964630585.1 uncultured Gordonia sp. | reverse complement strand
GCAATAGGGGCAGTTGTGGTGCGACTTGGTGAACGGGGCGCCGTTGCGCGTGCCTTGCTTCAGATTGGCCGTGATGTCTACCGCGAGCAGCGTCTCGTGCCCGCAGTGGGAGCAACCTCGCTGCGTCATCTGATGCAAGGAACCGCATCGCGGACACACCTGTTTGCGCTCGAACACCCGACGGTCGGCCGTCGGCGTTGCGGGGAACAGAAATCGGGTGGAAACGTCCTCGCTGAAGAACGCGCTGTAGAAGAGTCGCAAGTCTTGCTGTAGCTGGTTCGGGCTGGTCTTGGGCAGCGTCGCCCCCCAACCCGTGGCATGGCAGTCACGGCAGTGAATCACTGGTAGGTGCTGGTGATCCTTATCCGCCTTACCCAGGTCGTCGTGGTGCCTCAGCACCGGCTGCGCATCCACCTTGGCGACCATGCGCCTCAGCTCACGCTGCCAGATCTCGACCTTCACCTGCAGGAAGAAGTCCTGGTGACCCGGCTTCCTGGCGTGCGCGAGCAGAGCCAGAAGGCTGGAGAGCCACAGCAGCACGAACCGATCGCCCGCCACGTCACCCGCTGATTCGGCCTGCCGCTTTGGAAGGCGCCTGCGAAGCAGAGCCAACAAGTCATCGACCGGCACAGACTTCGGCCCAAGCCTATCGAGGTCGCGCAGCAGGTTCTGGAACGCAAAGTGGCTCTTCAGCCGTTGGCCCAGTTCGCAACGCCAGCTGAAATCTTCAACCTGGCCAGCTGGCACGACCTCACCAAACCAGAGCCTGGTCTGTTCAGAGAGGTAGGCCACCAGATCGGCATGGTTGGCTGGGTCCAGGCTTGCCTCGTCGCCGGGCTGCGGGCTCATGGTGTGTTCCACCACGGCATCGCTCAAGTAGTCACCCACCGGCACCCGGTCCTCGCCGATCACCGCATCGGCGTCCATGGCCTCGCCAAAGATGTCCCGCGCAAAGTTCAGCAGGCTTTCGCCACCCCCGTCACCCAGCGTGGCCGACGTGCCTACGCACACCAGCTGTCCCGGTGCGGCGCCCAGCCTGCCCTTCAGCCGGCGAATCAAACACGCCAAGTCAGTGCCCTGCGCGCCGTCGAAAGTGTGCAGCTCGTCGACGACCAGGTAGCGCAATGTGTCCGGGCGCTGATGCGCCCACAGCGGCCCGTCCGCCGCGCGCAGCAGCAAGAAGTCCAGCATCTTGTAGTTCGTCAACAAGATGTCCGGCGGGTTGGCTCGCAAAGCGTCGCGATCAGTGATCACGGTGAATGTCTCGGCGTCCACCTGTCTGACGGTGTTCGACTCCTCCGCGGGCGTCTCACCGACATACAGGCCCGCACGCACCCCGGCCAATGCTGCTGTCTTGACGATCGCCTTCGCCACGCGCCCGGCTTGGTCTGACGCCAGGGCGTTCATCGGGTACAGGATGATGGCCTTGATGCCTGGCCGTCCTTCGGCCCGCGCCTGACGGCAATGCTCTAGGATGGGATAGAGGAAGCACTCCGTCTTGCCTGAACCCGTGCCAGTCGCCACCAGTGTGGAGCGCGCGCCCTCACCGCCCAAGCGATCGAACGCCTTTGCTTGGTGAGCGTGCGGCTTGAAGTCTTCGGGCAGCCAGGAAAATGCCGGCTTGTTCTGCCGCGGTCCCGGGCTGAAAGGAAGCGGTACCGTGAGGTACGGCCCCTTGAAGATGTTGTCGCGCTGCTCTAGGAATCGCTCCAGCAGCCCAATGAAGCCGGGCGTCGTCGACGGGAATGCTGTTCGCAGAAAGTCCGCGACGCCTTGTGTGACCTGTTGCGCAACGATCAGAGGCTGCATAGGTTGGCTCTGCTCGTCTCAGTGCGCAGGCTTCGCTGCTTTTGTAGGGCCCGCCCGCGATGCGCCCGCGTAGCCCTTCCCAAGCAGATCAAGCTCCTCCGCAGCGAGTC
>CAZVVS010000713.1:0-1919 GCA_964630585.1 uncultured Gordonia sp. | reverse complement strand
GGTAGTCGAAGCCGAACTCGTTGTTGGTGCCGTAGGTGATGTCGGCCTGGTAGGCCCGCTGGCGGACCTCCGACGACGACATCGCCGACAGGATCACGTCGGTTTCCAGGCCCAGGAATCGGTGAACACGGCCCATCCACTCGGAGTCACGCTTGGCCAAGTAGTCGTTGACGGTCACGACGTGCACGCCCTTGCCGGTCAACGCGTTGAGATAGGCCGGGAGCACGCACGTCAGGGTCTTGCCCTCACCGGTCTTCATCTCGGCGATGTTGCCGAAGTGCAGCGCGGCGCCGCCCATGATCTGGACGTGGAAGTGCTTCTGGTCCAGGACGCGCCACGCTGCCTCGCGGGCCACCGCAAACGCCTCGGGCAGCAATTCATCGAGCGTCTCGCCGTCGGCCAGCCGCTCCTTGAACTCTCCGGTCTTCGCGCGCAGCTCGTCGTCGGTGAGCGCGGCAGTCTCGTCCTCGAGGGCTTCGACGTGACCGGCAATGACGTCGAGGCGCTTGACCATCCGGCCTTCGCCGACGCGGAGGAGCTTGTTCAGCACTGGCAATCCCTTGTGTTAACCGTGAGTGTCCCGCCCGATGTCGATCCCCACAGGGGGCGCTGACATCGGGCCCTCTGACATGGTACGGAACGCTCGCGCACAGTGCCGCAGCACGTCCTCCGGCGGGTCAGGTCAGACGCAGCAACCCGTAGTCGAACGCGTGGCGGCGATAGACCACCGACGGTCGGTCCGTCTCCTTGTCATGGAAGAGGAAGAAGTCGTGTCCGACGAGTTCCATCTCGTACAGGGCGTCGTCAACGGTCATCGGCACCGACGAGTGCTCTTTGACGCGGACGACCTGGCCGGGCTCATGGTCATCGACCGCGTAGTGGTCGACATCCGCGTCGGCGACCGTCCCCGCCACGCTGGTGACCGGGGCCACCCCATTCGCGGTGGCCTCGGCGACCGACGTCGGAGTGCGCAGGCCGTAGTGGATCTCACGGCGCGTCTTCGCGCGGCGCAGCCGCGACTCCATCTTGTCCAGGGTCAGTTCGAGCGCCGCGTAGAAGTTCTCGCCACCGGCCTGCGCCCGCACCACCGGGCCGCGGCCCGTCGCGGTGATCTCGACCTGCTGGCACGCCTTGGACTGGCGACGGTTGCGCTCGTGGAAGAGCTGCACGTCGAACCGGTAGATCGACGGGTCGAGCCGCTCGAGTCGGGCCAGCTTGTCCCGCACGTAGACACGGTAATGATCGGGGATCTCGACGTTTCGTCCGGAGAAGTTGACCGCGGCTTCGGGTTCGGCCGGTTCTGCTGAGACCACGGTGCCCGGAGGGCGGGTGAAGGCTGCCTCAGCATCGAACGGGTGTTCCGCCTCGCGCGATCGGTTGACCTTCGACTCGCGGTGGCCCTTGCGGTGAATGACGGACGACATACAACTTCCTCCTAGTGGCGGAACGGAAAAACCATGCCGGCCGGCGACCGACACCCAGTGGCAGCGGCGTCACCTCCCCGAAGAACTTTGACATCGACCGTAGTCGCCTCCGCACGTCGCTGCCAGGTTTTACCTCCACGGGGCGCGTCGAACGTGATGTGATTGGCCCGACGGGGGCGGGGGCCGCAGGTGGGGGAATCGAATCGGTTCACACCCGGCGTCCTATTGGGGGCGCTGGTCGACCTCGTGCTGCCCGTGGTCTGCGGTGGCTGCGGGCGCCCCGGTGTGCAGTGGTGCACCCGTTGTGCAGCAGCGGTGGCCGATGTCCCGCGGGCGGTGACACCGCGCGTGGACGCCGGTGTCCCGGTGTGGGCGCAAGGCCCCTACCGGGACCCGCTGCGGGGCGCAATCGTCGGCGTCAAGGAGCACGGGCGACGCGACTGAACCGTCCTGGTCCGGTCGGAGACCTGGTTTAGGCCACCTCGGGTGTCGAGG
>CAZVVS010000712.1:0-1920 GCA_964630585.1 uncultured Gordonia sp. | reverse complement strand
ATTTCCAGGTGAAGCTGCGGGGTCAGCGGATCGAGTTGGGGGAGATCGAGGCGGCGTTGGCGGCGGGCCCGGGTGTGGTGCACGCGGCGGCCACCGTCGCCACCGCGCCCGGTGGAGGCGAGCATTTGGTGGGCTACGTCTCACCGTTTGCCGTCGATGTGGAGGCGGTGAAGGCGTCCATGACCGCGGTCTTGCCGTCGTACATGGTGCCGTCGGTGTGGGTGGTGCTTGAGGATGTGGTGTTGAACTCGGCGGGCAAGTTGGATCGCAAAGCGTTGCCGGCGCCTGATTTCAGTGGTGTGGGTGAGGGCTTTGTGGGCGCTGTGGGTGAGGTGGAGGAGCTGCTGGCGGGGATAGTTGCGGGGTTGTTGGGGGTGGAGCGGGTCAGCGTTGTGGAGTCGTTCTTTGCGTTGGGCGGGGATTCGATTCTGTCGATCCAGTTGTCATCGGCGGCTCGCGCGGCGGGGTTGGAGTTGTCGCCGCGGGAGGTGTTCGAACACAAGTCGGTGCGGGCGCTGGCGCGGGCCGCCGCAGATGGCGCTTCGCGGATGCCGGTGTTGCCGGAGCTGGACGGAGGGGGGGTTGGGCCGGTGGATCCCACCCCGATCGTGTCGTGGCTCGTCGAATCGGTGGTGGAACCGGCCGATCTTGCCGACTTCAGCCAGAGCGTGGTCCTCACAGCGCCGACGGCGTTGACGCGAGGACAATTGGTCGCGCTGGTGGCCGAGGTCGTGGCTGTGCACCCGATGCTCACGGCCCGCCTGATGTACGAGGACGGCCGTTGGCAACTGGCGGCCACCGGCCGTTTCGACGCGGAAGCGGCGGTGACCGCCACCCAGGTCGATGCCGTGGTCGACGACGACCTGTTTACCGCCGAGGTCGTGGATGCCCATCGGCGGGCGTTGCAGCGACTCGACCCGGGTGCCGGCGCGGTGGTTGCGGTGGCGCTGGTGGCCGGTGTCGACGGTGGCCGAATCGTGGTCGCGGGGCACCACCTTGCCGTCGACGCCGTGTCGTGGCCGATCCTGATAGAGGACTTTGCAAGTTCGTGGGCGGCGGTGTCGGCCGGGCACAAGCCGCACCTGCGCGCCGAGGGAACCTCGATGCGGGCGTGGGCGGCCGGACTGGCGCAGGAAGCGGCGCGCCACGAGGACGAGGAAGACTACTGGTTGGCGCACACCGCGCCTCGACCGACCGACTTCGGAACGGTATTCGACCCGGAGCGGGATCGGTTCGCAGCGACGGCATCGGTCGTGCACCTGCTCGACCCCCGGGTCACTGCAGCACTGGTCTCGGCGGTGCCTGACGCCATCAATGGTCACGTCAACGACGCCCTCTTGGCGGGGTTGTCGCGGGCGGTGCGCGGGTGGCAGCGGGACCGGGGGATCGTCGACGATGCGCCGGTGTCGGTGCTGGTCGAGAGCCATGGGCGTTATGACGATGTCTTCGCCGAGGGGAGCGACCCCTATCGAGTCGACTTGACGCGCACGGTCGGCTGGTTCACCGCGATGGCGCCGGTGAGTATCGATCCCGACGGCGACGTGGTGCATGCCCTCAAGGCCGCCAAGGAGCAGCGCCTGAACCGGCCCGACCACGGCATCGGGTTCGGTTTGATTCGCTACCGTGCCGAGGGTACGGATCCGTCGCCGGCGGGTGGCCGATTGGCGGCAAGGCCGTTGCCGTCGATCTTGTTCAACTACCTCGGCAACCGGAGCACGCCGGTTGACAGTGGGCCGATTCCGTTCCTTCCGGCCGCCGATGCGCCGAGGCTGCCCGCGACGGTCAGCGGCGCCTTGCCCGCGCTGGGCGTGTTGGCGATCGACGCCGGTGTGGTGGCGGGCGCGGACGGACCGGTTCTCAGTATGGAGTTGCGTTATCCCACGGCCATCCTCGATGAGGCCGATGTCGTCGATATTGCGG
>CAZVVS010000711.1:0-1931 GCA_964630585.1 uncultured Gordonia sp. | reverse complement strand
GGGGCTCCTCGGGCTCGGTTGGCGTAGGAACCACTGATTCTGTTGAGCCCCTGTACCGCGCCCGCGGACGGTCAACCCGGAACTAGACCCCGCTCAGATCCGAAGAGCCAGTAAACCCCTACCACTACACCAACAACGAACCCATCAACCTCACTGACCCCACCGGGCTACGTCCCAACGATCTAACACTAGCTAGCCCTGATCGTTCACGAGTCTGAGATGGCATGAGGTAGCTGGGACGCGACAGATGCCCTGTCCGTGGGCTTTTCTTGGTGTTGCGACACATCAAGAAGACCAACGGGAAGGGCACCTGACAGGTGGACGGTAACAGCACGCGGCGAGTGGTGGTAGAGGCTGGCGGTGAGCAGGTGGTGGCTCATGTCGGGTTGCACGCGTTGGGTCACCTCGGTGATCGGCTCGGACTGGGGGCCGCGTTGTCGGGGGTGATCCCGTGGACCGGCGAACGTGCTCCGGGTCACGACCGGGGCACGGTGTTGACCCAGATGATGTTGGTGTTGGCCGGAGGCGGTGAGTGCTGCGCGGACATCGAACGTTTGCGGTCCCAACCCCGGTTGTTCGGGGCGGTGGCCTCGGACTCGACGGTGTGGCGCACGCTGCATCAACTCGATGCCGCCACGCTCGACGCGCTGCGCGCTGCGACCGCGGAGGTGCGCGCCGGGGTATGGGACCGCGCCGGGTTGATCGCCGCTGAGGAGGCAGTGGTGTTGGACATCGACGCGTCGTTGGTCGACATCCACTCCGAACGCAAGGAAGGCACCGCGGCCAATTACAAGCGGGGCTTCGGGTTCCACCCGATGTTCTGCTTCGTGGACGCGACCGGTGAGACCCTCGGATCGATGCTGCGGCCCGGCAACGCCACCGCGAATGACGCCGGCGATCACCTCACGGTGCTGGACCAGGCCGTCGCCCAACTCCCGGTCCGAGTGGCGGTCGGGCACGGCCTCGATGAGGACCCGGCCGCGGTTCAGCGCCCGATCGTGGTGCGCGCCGACTCGGCCGGGGCGTCACGCGGGTTCGTGAACGGGTGCCGACGGCGCAACGTCGGGTTCGCCGTGGTGGCCCGCAAGACCCCGGAAATACAGGCGGCGATCTCCCAGATCGAGATCGACGACGACCGGTGGTCGCCCGCGGTGCGCCAGAACGGCACGCTCCGCGAGGGGGCCGCGGTGGCGGAGATCACCGACCTGGTCACCCTCGTCGGCTACCCCGAAGGCACCCGGGTGATCGTGCGCCGCGAGCCGTTGCACCCCGGCGCGCAAACGTCACTGTTCCCGTCGCTCGAGTTCCGCTACTGGGGTCACCTCACCGACCAGGCCGGAGACCCCGTCGAGCTCGACCGGTTCATGCGCGCCCACGCCCATGTCGAGGACCACATCAAGCACCTGAAGGACTCCGGGCTGCAGCGGTTCCCGTTCACCAAGCTCGCCGCCAACGAAGCGTGGCTCGCGCTGGTCGCCATGGCCTCGGATCTCGTGCGCTGGTTCCAACTGCTCTGTCTCGACGGCGCGCTCGCCAAGGCCGAAGCCAAGACGCTGCGCTGGCGGCTCTGGCACACCCCCGCCCGTGTCGTGTCCCGCGCCGGACGCGACATCGTGCGCATCCTCACCGGCTGGCCCGACGCCCCCGCGCTCCTCGCCGCCCACCAGCGCATCCACGCCCTCATCTGACCGGCCACCCACTCCGGATCATCGGCGTTGCCTTCATCCCGCGCGCCCCGACACCACCACGACCCCGTCGACCGCCCCGATCGCGACCGGCAACGACTCTCACGACCAACGACTCACCTGACCCACTGCTCACGAAATTCCCGAAATCACGGGCCCGCGTTCACCGCCAATCTCATGAACGATTGGGGCTAGGAGACCGCTGAGCAATCCTCGGCGTGCTGTCGATTCGCGTTGGGGGCGCTG
>CAZVVS010000710.1:0-1941 GCA_964630585.1 uncultured Gordonia sp. | reverse complement strand
CACCCCGATCGATGCACCACCGACGAGCACGCACATCCAGTCAGGGTGACGTCGTTGAAAGGCTTTCGCAGCGAGGATCACCTTCGCCCACACGCGCACGACGGCCCCGATGCCCACCCCGAGTGCCGCGGCACCCAGCAGGTCCTTCATCGAGAAGGGCGCCTCGCCCGAAACCACGAGCCGCGGCTCGGTGCCGACCAGCGCGACGAACGAGAGGTAGCCGGTCGCGGATCCGACGAGCGCCGGCACCAGAAGCCGTCGGCCGAGGTCGTCGCGGTAGGGGACTTCGAGCGCGAACACCGCGCCAGTGGCCGGTGCCTTGAAGATCGCCGCGACGCCGGCGGCCGCACCGGCCACGACCAGACTGTGCAGATCAGTCGACGCGAGCACGGCGCGGTACCGTCGCTGCAACGCTGCCCCGATCGCGGCTCCGAGGTAGACCGACCCGCCTTCGAGCCCTCCCGGAGCACCGGCGCCGACCGAAGCTGCCGTAGCGACCAGCCGGAACGGTACGGCTCGGGCCGGCAGGTCGCCGTCGCCGTGGAATGCCTTGATGTACTCGTCGGCGGAACCGCTCGACAGCCGCCCTCCGAGCCGCAGAACGACTGCGGCGGCAGCGAGCCCGACAAGCGGAAGCCACGCCTGCATCCACCAGTCGAGGTCACCGGCACCATCGAGCAGGACATCGACGACGACCCACTCCCCCAACGCCACTCCGACCCCCGTCAGCGCGCCGGCCACGGCCGCGAGCAAGATGGCCTCGCGAGACCGGCGCGCCAGGTCGCGCAGCTCCTCCCGTCGATGCGCGGGAATCACGTTAATTGCGTACATACAACTATTGTAGGAAACCAATGATTGAGCGCTCCAACCGACCATCCGTCGCGAGTTCGCCGACGCGAGCCGGCGAAGCCGCTCTGGTCGCGTCCCGGGCTCTCATCGGCATCGCCGTTCGATCACTCGATCAGCTCGACGACCTGACCATTCCTCAGTTCCGCTCCCTCGTCGTGCTCGCCTCCCGTGGGCCGACGTCGAGCAGCGAGCTTGCCGCAGCGCTCGGTGTCCACCCGTCCACCGTGACCCGCCTCGTCGATCGGCTGGCCGCCAAGGGGTTCGTCCAACGCTCCACACCGGCGGACCGACGCGAGGTGGTGGTCTCGGTGACGCCAGAGGCGAAGGCGGTCATCGACAAGGTGAGCGAGGCCAGACGTCAGGAGCTCGTCGGCGTGATGAAACGCCTCAAACCCGACGAACGCGATGCTGTCGTCGCCGCATTCGAGGCGTTCAGCAACGCTGCCGGAGAACTGCCGGAGAACGAATGGTCGATCGCCCCGTGACCGCGCTAGTGCTGCGCTAGTGCGGAGGGCGTTCGTCGATCTGTTGCGCGCTGACTGCCCCTGACGGGCTGCTTGCCCTCGCCCGGGGTCCGTGGGAATCTACAACCTGATGGTTGTAGATTCACTGACCGACGAGCGGATCAACCGGGTGTTCCACGCCCTGGCCGACGCAACACGGCGCGACATCGTCGTGCGCACGTTGAAGAGTGAGCACTCGGTGTCCGCCCTCGCTCGTCGCTACCCCATGAGCTTCGCCGCCGTGCAGAAGCACGTGGCGGTGCTGGAGGAAGCAGGACTCGTAACCAAGCAACGCAAGGGACGCGAGCAGATCGTTCGCGGTGACGTCGGCACCATCCGCCGGGCCAACAAGCTGCTCGACGAGTTGGCGGGGGTGTGGCGTGACCGCGTCGAACGGATGGGCGAGATCCTCGCCGACGACCTGACAGGAGGAACCCGATGACTGTGACCAAGGTGCACAAAGACCCCGAGAAGATCACGATGACGATGACCGTGGAGCTAGACGCGACCATCGAGAGGGCATGGCATCTGTGGGCCGACCCTCGACAACTCGAGAGGTGGTGGGTTCCACCGACGTATCCGTCCACCT
>CAZVVS010000709.1:0-1944 GCA_964630585.1 uncultured Gordonia sp. | reverse complement strand
AGGCCCAGGCGTCGTGACTTATTCCTTGCCGCAGTCCTGGCTGGACGCGATGCTGGAAGCGGTTTGCCTGGTAGATGAGACCTCCCTGCACATTCTTGCCGCCAACCACGCTGTGGCCGAGCTGGTGGGTAAGCCCGTCCATGAATTGGTAAACACGCCCGTTCAAGGTTTGGCAGCCACTCCACAAGACTTTGTGTTTTGGTCTCAGCCGGTGCAGGCCCTGGCAGAGGGCATTCATTCAGAGACCAGCGTGTTGCATGCCAGCGGTGTCCTCGTGCCTGTAGAGCGAAGCGTGCGCGGAGTGACTCTCCCAAATGGTGGAGGGGCTCTCCTCCTGACCATGATTGATCTGACGGCGCAACGTTCTACCGAGCGAGAGCTGGAGACTTTGCTATCGGAACTAAGGGCTACCCTGGACTCCGCAGCAGATGGCATGCTGGTGTGCGCCATGGATGGCAGCATTCGAGCTTTCAACCAGCGGTTGGTCAACATCTGGCGCATCCCTGCGGAACTGCTCACGCGACGTGACGATTCGGCCGTTTTTGCGCACATGGCAAGGCAGGTGCGCGAGACAGAGCTGTATTCCGAGCGGCTGCGGGAGATTGCTGCGGATCCGATGCAGGAGAGCTCGGACATCCTTGAACTGACCGAAGGAACCGTGCTGGAGCGCCGCTCGGTACCGCAGTTCAGTCATGGTCTGCCGGTGGGCTGGGTGTATTCATTCCGTGACGTCACGCGTCAGGCGGAAACGCAGGCACACCTGCGTCTGGCTGCCCGGGTGTTCGAATCCAGCCTCGACGCCATCTTCATCGCAGACAGCCAGCACCGCATCCTGCGCATGAACCCTGGTTGCCTGAAGCTGATTGGCTCGGCAACAGAGTTGCACGTGGGCCAGCCCGCAGTCTCGCTCTTTGAGCTAGAAAGCCCAGACCGCTGGATGACTGACGTGAAAGCGGGATGGAAGACATCGGGTTTCTGGGAGGGGGAGCTTTGGCTGCCGCGGGTCGGCTTGCCGCCTTGTGCGGTGCAGCTTTCCTGGGTCGTCTTGTACGACGATGCTGGGAAGGTCATGCAGAGCATTGGCTTCATGCGCGATCTGACTGCCCAACACAACGCACAAAAGCGGATCAAGGAGCTCGCTTACACCGATGTCCTCACGGGATTGCCCAACCGATTGTTGCTGTCACAGCGTGTGGAAACCGCGATTGCGGATGCGCAGGCGCAGTATGGTGGCTTCGCCGTGTTGTTTTTGGATCTCGATCGTTTCAAGATCATCAACGATTCGTTGGGGCATCCCTTTGGTGACCGGGTTCTTCAGCTGGTGGCAGAGCGACTGCAAACCTGCCTGCGCCAGACCGACATGCTCTGTCGGCTGGGTGGAGATGAGTTCGTGATCTACCTGCATGGAGGAAATGCCACGGTGGCTGAGGGCGTTTCGCGGCGCATTCTGGATGAGATGCTGCGGCCGTTCACGCTGGATGACATGGGCTTCTCCATTCAGTGCAGCATCGGTATTGCGTTGTACCCGCACGATGGCTTGTCAGTGGACGATCTGATCAAGCAGGCAGATACGGCCATGTACCGCATCAAGGACCGTGGGCGCGGGAGCTATGGCTTTTACCAACCCCAAATGAATGCCAACTTGCTATCCCGTATGAAGCTGGAGCATTCCATGCGGCAGGCATTGGGATTGGATCGCATGGCTGTGCATTACCAACCTCAGGTCAGCCTCGTGACAGGTCGCATCACGGGGGCAGAAGCCTTGCTTCGGTGGCGGGATCCTGATCTTGGTGCGGTGTCTCCTGCAGTGTTCATTCCTTTGGCGGAGGAGTGTGGCTACATCGTTGCCTTGGGCGCCTGGGTCATAGAGCAGGCCATCCGTCAGTGCGCCGGATGGGTGGAGTTGGGGCACCCCATGGTGGTGTCGGTCAACGTATCTGCACT
>CAZVVS010000708.1:0-1944 GCA_964630585.1 uncultured Gordonia sp. | reverse complement strand
CTAGGACGCTGTTGAACAAGGCGCACTTTGGTCGGCCAGGGATCCCTGTTGCGCGAGCGGGTGTGCTGGCGGCGACGGCGAGAACGATCAGGTGGGTGAAGGCCGGTGAGGTGGCGGGTGCTCTCCACGCGTCGTGTCAGGCGTCGTGAGGGCGTTGTCGTCTTGGGTGCGGCGGTGGGTCGGTCATGACGCGAGGATCCAGCGGCGGCCGTTGTGGTCGAGACCGAGGTTGACCAGCCGGCGCAGGTTGATGGCGGCGACGCGGTGGGCGAGTCCGAGTTGGTTGCGTTCGATGCCGCGGTAGCGGACGCGGCGGTGGCCGCGGGCGACGAGCCAGGCGATGGAGCGTTCGACCATGGGCCGCCATTGTCGGTAGTCCTCGGCGAAGTCGCCCTCGCGCCAGGCCCGCCGGGCATTCACCAGTTCGGCGTCGTTCTCGCCGATGTGCAGGCTCCGGCCGGTCTTGTTTGTGGTGCAGCGATCCCGTTCGGGGCAGCCCCGGCAGATGACCCCGAACGTGACGCTGCCCTTGTCGGTGATGGCCCGGGTGTGCCCCGCGGGACAGGTCGCCGTGCGGGCCCGGTGATCGATGACGAAGCTGTCGCGGTCGAAGCCGCCCGGGATCGCGCGGCGCAACGGGATCGCTTTGATCGCGGTGCGGTGCCGGCGGCGGCGGAGCTCGACGCGGACCTCGGCCGATCCGTAGGCCGAATCGGCGAGGACCTGCAGGCCGCGTTTCTCGCCGTCGAGCAACGTCACGCCAGTTGGTCCGTCGGCGGTGTTGGCTGGCGTGAGGGCGCACGCGGTGATGATCCCGGTCTCGGGCTCGACCGCAAGGTGGGCTTTGAAGCCGTCGCGGTACTCGCTCACGGACTTGTGCATGTGCCGGGCTTCGGGATCAACGGTCGAGATCACCCGGTCGGGGGCGACCTTGCGGGCAATGCGCCACGTCCCGTCCTCGTCACCGGGCTCGACGTCCTGGCCGGCGACCAGCGCCAACAGACCAACAGCATCGGCCTGCTCGCCGGTGAGGATCACGTCGGCGAGGGCGTCGATGATCGCGCGGGCGTCGTTGACCAGCCCCGTGATCAACGCGTTCTTGGCCGCCGGGTCATCCCACGCGCAGACCGGTTTGCCGCCGGCGTCGTAGTCATGCGCGGCGACCGCGACCGTGCGGGCTGCGGGCACGACCCGCCGGACTCGCCGGATCGCCGAGACGAGCTGGGTGACCGTGTCCTGGGTCGCGACGGCGTCGTCGAGCAACGTCGAGTCCAATGCCCGGCGCCGCTTGCCCTGCAACACGCCGGTTCGTTCCACGACTTCGCGCACCGCGTCGAAGATCCGCTCGGGTCGTTCGGACTGGCGCAGCCGGGTGCGCCAGTAGGTGAGCACCGAGTAGTTGATGCCCTCATCATCGAGTGCGAGGCCCGCCGCGACCTTCCACGCGATGTTCGTACGCAACGCCCCCGCCGCGTCACGATCCGACAGGCCCTCGAGCGCTTGGAGGACCATCACCGTGGCGATCACATCGGCGGGCACCGATGGCCGGCCCCGGTCCGAGGGGAACAGATCGGCGAACATCGCGTCGGGGAACAGTTGGTGGCGGTGATCGGCCAAGAACGCGTGCACCGAGTCGTCCGCCACCAGATGGCGGCACAACGCCGATGCGTCCAACAACCGCCGATCAGGATCGCTACGTCCCTGCATCCCGCCATTGTTTTCCATCGCGACCAAAATCGCGAGCACCACTGGCGGGTTTCTTCAACAGCGTCCTAGTGGTGCGTCGCTGAAATGGCGGGGTGACTCGGCGTGTCAGGGGCGTCGCTCGCCAGGACGCAGAACGAAGGCCCCCTTGGTTCGGGTGGCGAGTTCGAGGACGCTGCGAGCGGCGTTCCTGGCCGGCGAGACGCCCCTCCCAGTTCGGCGCCGGACCACTACGAACCA
>CAZVVS010000707.1:0-1945 GCA_964630585.1 uncultured Gordonia sp. | reverse complement strand
TCACCACGCGGGCGATCTCCTCGAACGGACGGAGCCGGTCCTGGGTCTCCCTGTACTTGGAGCTGCGAGCGCGCCGCTGATCGATGTGCTCGTCGACACTGCTTCCGATGGGGCTGTGGTTCTTGGCCATAGCGGTCACCTCTCTGAGCAGGTTAGCAGTTCTGCGAACCTGGGCGTCAGGGGGCATCGTGGCCCGCCGGCCGAGGCGGAGTTCGAGGGTCGGCATCCATCCGTGCCTTGAAGTCGTCCCAGCGCCGCTGGGCGAGCGCGATGTCCGACGCAGGGATCTTGGCCGAGCGCTTTGAGAAGATGTGGAGAAGAATCAGGAGCCGGTCCGAGCGGCGGTAGAGGGTCCTGAAGAGCTGACGCCCGTAATGACAGCGGAGCTCGCGTAGCTCCCCATCGACCTGCGAGGTGTGCGGGAACGGGAGGTGGGGGACCGCGTCGTTCAGCATGTTCAGTCGATCCATCTGCTGGGCCAAGACAGCAGCGACCTCGTCCTCGAGGTCGTCGAGGAAGTCGCGCACGGGCTCGGCCCCGCCAGCCTCCCGGTAGTACACGACATGAAACGCGGCCATCGATCGAACCTACGTCAGCTGGTGCAGCCCGAGGTCGGGAGACCTTCGGGGGCGAGGGGCTGGCCGTCGGCGATCGAGACGAGGAAGGTCTGGGGGCATCGCTTCGCTCCACCGGCCTCGATGCTCAGGTGGAGGTGGGGTCCGGTGCTGTTGCCGGTCGAGGCGCTGTCGAGCACGTATTGCCCGACCGTGATGTGGTCGCCGATCGCCACGGCTTGGGTGCCAGGCTGGCCGTGGCAATACGTGTACTGAGCTCCATCATCACCGTTGAACACGATGCCGGTCCCGCACTTCCCGCTGGTCGGCGTGCCGACTACGACACCGTTGGTGATGGCGTAGAGCGGGGTGCCGATAGGAACGGCGATGTCGACGGCGGGGTAGTCGTGATGAGGCCCGGTGAAGCGGTCGGGGTGCTCGTCATACCAGTGCTGTTCCAGTGGAAGCGCATAATCGCCGCTGATGGCGAGGTCGCCGGCTGGGCACGACGGCGCACCGGTCCAGGCGACCGGCGCTCGCTGTGCGGGAGCGCTCCCGGCGTACGCCTGCATGGACTCGTAGACGGTGCTTAGCGAGGTCCAGTAGTTGGTGTCCGACGCCCAGGTTCCAGCGAGCCCTCCCCACGTGGTCGCCGAAGCTCCGGCGTTCGGGGCGACATCAGCGTTGGCGAGTTGCGCATCGTTGCCGAGCGCGTACTTCTTCAGCAGCTGGATCTGTGCCCGGACGCCGATGACCGGATCAGGGAATCCGGACCCAGAGGCGGCGCCGTCGTAGTGGGCAATGCCGGCGTAGTTGTTCAAAGCGGTGTCGCTGTTGGTGAAGTAGCCGGTCTCGTGAACGGCTTGGGCGAATGCGAGGTCTCCCCGGACTCCTTCCGCGTCACCCTCGGACAGGTAAAGCGCGATGAGGTCGCCGATGGCGATGCCGAGCCGTGAGGGCTGGCCCCGGCCTGTGCTGGTCCACCAAGCCCGGAGATCGGTGACGGTGAGCTCGGACGGTCCGAGGATGCTCGGGGTGCCGTCATCAGCGATCTCCACGTCCGGTCCGCAATGCGGCGGCGATGCGATGCCTGCTGCGAGGATCGGAACTGCGGTGAGTCCGCCGATGCTGAGAAGGCACGAGACCGCGATGGCCACGCCAAGCTTGGGCTGCTTCATGGCCAGGTAGGCCGCAGCCCTCGCGAATTCTTCGCGAGCTCATGGAGAGTTCGGGCCGCGACAGAGGCCTACCGGGAGTGACACCTACGTGTCCCCGCTCCCGAGGAGGTCCGCCCGATGATCCTGATCCTTGGCGTGCTCGCCCAGGTCGATGTCGACCCGAGCACCGACGGCATGCCTGGTGCCGACCTGATCCAACAGCTCCTGAACTGG
>CAZVVS010000706.1:0-1955 GCA_964630585.1 uncultured Gordonia sp. | reverse complement strand
ACCTGTTCCGGATGAACTACGTCGACCCCAACGGCCCGTCGGCGCTCGACCTGGAGCTGGACGGCATCACCAGCGTCCTCACCTTCCAGGCCCCGGTGACGCCGGGCGTCGTCAACCACATGAAGCTGGCGATCGCCGACGCGTCGGACGGCATCTACGACTCGGCCGTGTTCATCCAGGCCGGCTCGCTCGTCAGCAACGAGAACCCGATCGCCGACTTGAGCGTGTCGCCCGAGTACGGCCCCGCCCCGCTGACCGTCACCGCCATCGTCGAGGGCGAGGACCCGAACGACCTGCCGCTGACCTACACCATTGACTGGGGCGACGGGTCGGCACCCTCAACCGGCGGCCTTCCCAACGAGACCGCCCTCGTCGATCACACCTACGCCGCGGCCGGCCAATACGTCGTGGTACTCACCGTGTCCAACGGCACTCTGGTCGGCACGAGCACGGAAGACGTGCACGTGACCGGGGAGACCGCGCAGCCGGTCGTGACCCTCCAACCGAAGGACCAGAACGTGGTCGTCGGCCAGGAGTTCACCTTCAAAGCAG
The DNA here is from genome assembly GCA_964630585.1 of uncultured Gordonia sp. GTDB lineage: Bacteria > Actinomycetota > Actinomycetes > Mycobacteriales > Mycobacteriaceae > Gordonia. The sequence continues at coordinate 1,403 of CAZVVS010000706.1, read as the reverse complement.
CGGCGGCAGGCTCGCCCGCCCCCACGGTCCAGTGGCAAGTGTCCACGGACGGCGGGAGCACGTTCGAAGACATCCCCGACGCGACTTCCTCCACCTATAGCGGCATCGCGTCGCTGGAGGACAGCGGTAACCTCTACCGAGCCGTATTCACCAACGAGAACGGGTCGGCGACCACGGCCGCGGCGATGCTGCTGGTGGCCACCCAGCAGACCACGGTCACGGTCACCGGCGGCACATTCACCTATGACGGCGCCGCCCACGCCGCGACGGCCGTCGCCACGGACGAAGAGGGAGAACTGCTCGAAGGGACGATCACCTTCACCTACAACGATTCGGCCACCCCACCCACGTCCGCGGGCGTCTACGCCGTCGTGGCGACGTTCACCAATGAGGACACGGGCTCCCAGGCCACCGGCTACGGCAGCATCATCATCAAACCGGCGACGCCGACCATCACCGTGTTCGGCGGCACGTTTACCTATGACGGGACGGCCCACGCCGCCGACGGCGCCGCGCTGGGCGTGGACGGCGTGACCCAGGTCGTCGGCGACTTCTCGTTCACCTACAACGGTTCGCCGACCGCGCCCGTTGACGCGGGAACCTACGCGGTGACCGCCACGTTCATCAGCAGCGACGGGAATTACGCCAACGCCACTGCGACCGGCACGATTACGGTCACGCAGGCCAGCCCGACCGTGTCGGTCAGCGACGCGACGTTCACCTACGACGGCACGGGCCACGCGGTGATCGCCTCGGCCACCGGCGTCAACGGTGAGCAACTTGGTCCGGTCGTGGTGACCTACAACGGAGCCGCGGACCTGCCGGTTAATGCCGGGACGTACGCGGTTGTCGCCAGCTTCGCCGGCGACGGCAACTACGAGGCCGGCTCGGCGTCGGCCACGCTGGTCATCAACCGGGCGGCGCCCACGTTGACGGTGACGGGCGGGACATTCAGCTTCAACGGCCAGCCTCACCCCGCGACAGTGACCCTCGTCGGCGTCAACGGCGAAGTGCTGGGGCCGGTGGTAACGACGTACAACGGTTCGGCGGTGGTGCCGGTCAGCCCCGGGACCTATGCCGTGGTGGCCTCGTTCGCGGGGGATGTCAACTACAACCCGGTCTCCGGGACGGCCACCGTGGTCATCACGAGCCAGACTGTCGCCCCACAGGGAGTCGGCTACTGGAAGAGCCACCCGAATAACTGGGCGGTAAGCGATCTGGTCCTGGGCGGCTACACCTACACCAAGGTGGAGTTGTTGGCCCTGCTGTCCGCCCCGACTCAGGGTGACGCTCGGATCATCCTCGTCAAGCAGTTGATCGCCGCCAAGCTGAACGTGGCGCGCGGTAGCGACCCGGCCCCGGTGCAGGACGTGATCAGCCATGCCGACCAGTTGCTTTCGGGT
>CAZVVS010000705.1:0-1956 GCA_964630585.1 uncultured Gordonia sp. | reverse complement strand
AGGTCCTCGCCGACCTACTGCCCGAGCCCGCCGATCGCACGATCAGCGCCCAGCGCATCGTCGTGGCCACTGCCGAGCACTTCGCTCTCACCGTCGACGATCTGCGCAGCCCCCGACGCGACGCGGAAGTCACACTGTCCCGCCAGATCGCGATGTACCTCTGCCGCGAATTGACCAGCCTCACGCTGGCCAAGATCGGTGCCCTCTTCAACCGCCACCACTCGACGGTCGTCCACGCGGAGAAGAAGATCGCCGCTCAACTGTCCGCCCGGCGCGAGGTCCACGATCACGTCCGGGAGATCACCGCGCAGGTCCGTCGGGAGGATGGGTGATCGGCCCGTCGACCGTTCCCCACCGGATAGGGCTTGGCAGAGGGGAGGCCTCAGACCGCGACCAGCGCGACGCTAGCCGAGCGGTGTATCGCGACGGACGTCCACGTCCCCGGATCGCCGGCAATTCAAGTGGTTTCTTCGGGTGGCTAGCAGTATTCGTAGTTGTCGCTAGGTATTGGTGAAACTGGACCCGTTCCCCAGGGCCGCGACACCAGGCCCTACTGGACGCCGTACCGCTGGCGGACTCGCGCACCCAACTCGGTGACCGTAATCGCGCCACGTGCGTAGGCGTCCTGGTCCTCCCGGGTAGCAGCTGTGCTCCGTGCGCCCTCGAGTTCGGAACTCCGGCGAATGCGTCGGACCATTCGCACGCGCCGTTCCACGGCACTCGGCTCATTCACCTGCGATAACACCACCTTGGTCGACTTCTCCATCGTACTTGACACTCCATCCTGAGTGGCCATGTCAGACACCCCGGGAACACTCAGCCGCGCCCGTTTACACTGCCAGACCCCCCTGATCTCCACCGACGGGACAACCGATGGACAGGTTCTGCTCGAGGTGGTGGCACACCCCATCGCCAACCTCGCACTGCTCCACAACGGGGTGCCCGTCATCCAGGAACTCTGCGTCGGGAACGTCGGCGCCCGACCCGACCCCGCGGCTGCGCATCTCGGCGAGCCTGCTGGCCCCGGCCCGCCGAGTGGGTCATCTTCCCCCACCGACTGTGCCTCCGCAGGTCATCACAGCATTTTCCACAGGCGACCGAACCCATCCGCAGTTGTCCACAGCCTGCGCGTTCGGGTCTGGTGTCGCGATAGCGCCGGTGTCTAGGTTCGTCTCATGGATACCGGGGGGACCAAAAGGATCCAGCCACACGACGCGCTGATCCGCGCCGTGCTCAGCAACCCAGCCAACGCCGGGTCGGTGCTGCGGTCATTCCTACCGGCGCGGGTTCTCGACGGCTTGGACCTCGAGCATTTGGAACTCCAGTCGGGCACCTTCATCACCGAAGAACTCAGCGCCCGCAACGCCGACCTACTGTTGCGCACCACCATCCGCGGCGAACACCCCGACGGCACGACCGAAGAACACGACGCCTACCTGTACTTCCTCGTCGAACACCAATCCACCCCGGAACACACCATGGCCGTGCGGATGAACGGCTACCAACAACTCATCTGGGAACGCCACCTCGCCCAGAACCCCGACGGCCCGGTGCCGCTGGTCATCCCCATCGTCATCTACCAAGGCCAGCGCCGCTGGGACGCACCCACCAACGTCGCCGACCTGCTCGACATCCCCGCCGCCTACGCCGCATCCCTGGGCGAGGACCTACCCCGCATCCGCTACTACCTCATCGACCTCACCGGTCTCGACGACCACGCCCTGCGTAATCGGCCCTTGACCTCGGCAGCACTGCTGACGTTCGTGTCGCTGCGCCGCGGTCCCGGCGACAGTGACTTCACCCTCTGGCTGGTCGACTGGCGGCCCGAGATCGACGAACTTTCCAAACAGGTCCTGACCATGCTCATCCGCTACCTTGGATATGTCGGCAGCGCCCCACCAGACAAGCTCGCAGCATTCGCCGCCACCACCGGGCCACACACCGAGGAGATCATCA